>JAQTLG010000187.1 GCA_028715025.1 Dehalococcoidia bacterium
CGGCTGGAGTTTCAGGTTGCCACCAATCCCGGTGAACCTGTCAGGCCCATGTCCGCCATCGCTTCGGGAGGCGAGACCTCACGCATCGTGCTGGCTGTGAAGAGCGCACTCAAGATTGCGGACCCCATCCCAACGCTCGTTTTCGACGAGATAGACATGGGTGTGGGCGGCAGGAGCGCCGACTCTGTAGGCAGGAAGCTGGGTAGCCTGGCAGGCTTCCACCAGGTGCTGTGCATAACACACCTGCCGCAGATCGCCTGTTTCGGCGATATTCATTTCAAATTGAATAAGGTTATCGAGGGCGGAAGGGCGTCAAGCACGGTTGAAACGATCGAAGGCCAGGACCGTGTCAGGGAGCTGGCCGTTATGCTCGGTTCGGAGAGAAACGGCGGTGTTATGATGAAGGGCGCAGAGGCCCTGATCAAAAACGCCGAGAAATGGAAAAGCGGGGCACGCGAACTGGTTGCGGCCTGAACTGCAGGGGTGTTGCTTTAGGCGCTCTAGACAAAGGGACAGGCCTTCAGGCCTGTCCCTTTTTTTAATGCTTAAAAAGATTTTTTATAGATGGAAATGATAGACGCCTTATCCAGTGCGATGGGGTGGAACTTGACCCAGGGAGCCGTCTTCAGTGCGTTGTCGGCCAGAACCTCTAAATCCGCCTCCTTCACACCGAGGGCGTGCAGCCTCTTGCCCATGCCGACTTTATGCAGCCAGTTTTGCGTTGCTTCTATGCCGTCGCTTGCTCCGAACACGTTCTGTCCGAGCTTTTCGATGCGTTCACGACGGGACGGAAGGGTGAACTTCATCCACTCGATCAGAAGCGCGGCCAGCCCGTCTCCGTGGGCCATATCGTAGATCGCGCTTAAAGCATGCTCCAGCCCATGTAGCGTCATAAGGCCAGTGCCGCCGCCCAAATTGGAAAACTGCGAGCAGGCTATGGTGCTGGCCCAGGTCAGTCTGGAACGTCCCTCTACATCATCGAGCCTGGCCAGCACATCCGGAAGCGCTTCGACCACCGTGCGCATGGACGATTCGCGCAGAGAGTCATTGATCAGCGTGTATTCATGTGCTGTGACATATGCTTCGACCAGGTGGCAGAAGATATCCACGCCCCCCTGGGCCGTCGTTTTGGCCGGAACGGTTAAGGTCAGGGCGGGATCGACGATGGATACTGCCGGATAAATGGAAGGATGCATGAGAACCACTTTTTCATGCGTTTCCCAGTTCGTAATGACCGCCCCGTTGTTGGCTTCTGACCCGCTGGCTGCCACTGTGGGCACGGCCACGATGGGGAGGGCATTTATCTTGCTGTTGGCTTTACCCTCATAGTAGGAGAAAATGGGCTCGCCGCCCGCCGCAGCCAGGGCGATGCATTTGGAGGCGTCCATTACGCTTCCACCGCCCAGTGCGATGACCATCTTAGCCCTGTTGTCCCGCGCAATCTTAGCGGCAGTATCGATCGTGGATGTGCGCGGATTGGGCTCCACTTTATCAAAGACAACCGCCGCGACGCCGTTGGCAGCAAGGTCCCCGGCCGCCTTCTCGAGCATGCCGGTTGAGCGCATGCTGCGCGATCCTGTGACCAGCAGGGCGGACTTGCCCAGGCGGGCTGTCTCCTTGCCAAGTTGTGCAAAGCTACCCTGGCCGATGATAAAACGGATCGGCATATAGAATTTGCTTATCGCCATCTTAGCCACCTCACTGCTTTGGATTTTATTAGATAGCACGAGCGATTAAATCGCCTGCCCGGTCTTCTTCACAGCGGCCGATGCCGACTGCTGTATAGCTCTTCTCTCCTCCGAGGGCAGCATACAACCGCTGGTGCAGGCTTTTTTACACTGGCCATCGCAAGGTTCTGTATGCACCGTCAGGTCTGCGCCGCTCAGTTTTTCCCTCACTGCTGCGGTCATCTTCTCAGTAATTTCGTGAGAATCGCTGACCGTCATAGCCGGGTCCACCACTATGTGCAGGTCTATAAATCGGGCGGCGCCTGATTTCCTGGTGCGGATGCGGTGGATGGATCGTACTGTGGGATACCAGCTCTCAAGGTAATTCGACAGCCAGTACAGCTCATGCGCCGGCGGGCTGGTATCGATTAGGTCTTTAATCGCTCCCATGGTCAGGGTAAAGGCTGCTCGCAGGATCAGTATGGCCACCAAAATGGCGGCCGCCGGATCGATCCAGGTCAAATTTATTTGGGGAAACAGCCTGGCGCCCACCCAGATGATCGCCAGGGCTACCATCACACCTGCAGAAGTCCACACATCAGTACGGAGGTGCCAAGCGTCTGCGATAAGGGCCGGCGAATCTGTCCTTTTACCCACCGTAAATAGGAGTTGCGATACGACTATGTTGGCCACTACAGACAGTAGCATCACAGCGATGCCCCAGTCGATCGTTTCCAGTGGTTGGGGGGCGATGATCTTGTTAACCGCCTCGACGACGATCCAGACGGCGGCTATGACGATCAGTAGAGCCTCTGCCAGGGCGGAGATGTCCTCGACCTTGCCGTGGCCGAAGGGGTGCTCAGCATCCGGACGCCTGGCCGAGATTCGCACGGCAAAGAAAGCTATGATCGAGGCGATCAGGTCCATAGAGGAGTGCGCCGCCTCGGACAGTATCGAGATAGACCCTGTAAGTATACCGGTTATCAGCTTCAGAATAACCAGCGTGCAGTTAGACGCCACCGACAGCAGCGCTACAGAAATTTTCTGTTTTTGAATATCCATATCTAAACTAATAAGACTCCGTGGAACCTGTGTTCCCACGGAGTCATAGTCCGTTGCTTTTGGCCCGACCGCGCCATATGTGCGGCAGCGTCTGTTGCAGGTTAGCACATTATAAGGACTTGTATAATTTCCAGTCAAACTGTATGGATATAAAGCGCGTGTCATTTCATAATGGTGTGGGGACTGGTATAATTTGATAAATTTCAGGTATTGACGCTAGTAATATGAATATAACGACTGAAAATTTAAGCCAGCTGAGTTATTTTGTCGGCGTTGAAAACGACAGGCTGGCCGGTTTGCCGTCCCTGTTTAACAGCAAGTCTTTCATCAAAGGGCAGACCATCGTATCCGAGGGGGATAAACAAGAGAACCTGCATTTCGTCAACACGGGCGTGGTTAAAATATACAAGACCTCGTCCGAGGGGAAAGAGCAGATTATTAAGATAGTCCGGCCGGGCGAGTCTTTCAACGACCTGGCGGTTTTCGGGGGCAGCTTTTGTCCTTACAGTGCCCAGGCCCTGGGCAATACCACCATAATATACTGGATCCATAAGAATGACCTGTTGCCGGTCATGGAGAAGAACTGGCGCATTGTGCGAAACGCCCTCGAGATCCTATCGGAGCAGGCGCGTTTACTTTTGGCCCTGGTGGAAGACCTGTCCTTTAAAAATGTCACCGGGCGCGTGGCCAAAATACTATTGCAGAATGCGACCCCCGGGCCTGAGGGCTATCAAAGGTTGACTCAGTACGAAATGGCAGCCATGGCAGGAACCGCCAGGGAGGTTGTGGGCAGGTCTCTTAAGAATCTGGAGGACAGCGGCGCAATCAGCCTCGAAAGGCACCGCATCGTTATCAAGGACAGGAGCTACCTGGACAGGCTGGCAGGATTGAACTGAGGTGATTTAGGTTACATTATACTGCAGAGTAAAGAGCTAAAATACCTGGAATAGTTGATATGTTATCTAAGGAGATGAACCGATTGCCCATAATGCCCGTCATTGACCATGCCAGATGCGACGGATGCGGCCTTTGCGTTACAGTATGCAAATGCGGCGCCCTCGTACTCAGTGGTAATACCGTGGCTATACTTGAGGTTGATGATTGCGGCTGGTGCACCGACTGTGAACTTGTCTGTGCGACCGGTGCACTGCAATGTCCGTTTGAAATCGTTGCTCCGGAAGTCTGACGGCAGCCCCGTCGGGCTATCATCTCTATTTAATCAGGCTATTGTTTTTCTTTCCGCCGCAACCTTTTTGCCATTCGGCACGTTTTACCATTTGCGACCTAAGTCGCTTACCGGCAAACCGGCGTGCGTTAACATATTTGTGCTGAAAATTCATAAAGAATTCACAATTTTATTGTTGAATAAGTATACGCCGCGGAGTTGGTGACAGCGGAAGGAGTTTATTGATATGGCTAAAATGAAACAAAATGTAAAGACCATGGAAAAAGTTGGTGTCGACTGGGGATTAGCGCACCTGGAAGGCAATAGGACATCCAGCGAATCAGCTTACGTTAAAGCTGATATTGAGGACGTGGTGTTCCCTGACGATAGGAAAAGCACAGATTATGCCGAGGATTCGATCAGCCTGTATATTGCCGAATGTAGTAAAACTCCCCTGCTCACCTCCAGGGATGAGAAGATTTTGAGCAGTCGCATGGAGCTGGCAAACTATCTTTCCCA
>JAQTLG010000188.1 GCA_028715025.1 Dehalococcoidia bacterium
CATTGTCTCGGGTGCGAGTTACAAATTCCCAAAGAATATGACTTGCTCATCCAGGGCCCGGCAGCCGAAATTTGTAATTATGAGGTAAGCAGAAAGCATATCAAAGAACTGAAGAAAATGTCACCTGACCAGAGATGGGCATACTGGAGGGAACAGTTCGGGCATTGCATTCGGTGCTATGCTTGCCGCCAGGTGTGTCCGGCATGCTTCTGTGAGCGCTGCTTTGTTGAAGAGTCTCAACCCCGATGGGTATCACCCGTTTCACAGTGGCAGGACAATTTAATTTTTCAGGCCATCCGGAATATACACGTTGCAGGGAGATGTACGGATTGCGGTGAATGCGAGAGAGTTTGTCCGGTCAATATCCCGTTGAGGAGCCTGTCTAAAGAGATGTATGACCTCGTTGAGGAGATGTTCAATTACAAGACGGGAATGGATGTCAATGCACCATCCTTAATGACTGCTTATGAGCTTGAAGAAGTGGAAGGTTTGATCAGATAAAAGAAGGAACGGGATGATTACTAAAAAGATCAATAAAAAGGATATCCGTAAACTACTGATGACATGGAATCAAGAGTTCAGTGTAATTGTTCCAACCAGAGAGCGGGGAGTTGCTGAAATGGTCAGGTGGGATAATAACGATATCAGTTTTTTAGACTGGTATCGGAATACCGTTATCGCTCCTAAAGCTTGTTTCCTTCCGCAATCTGAGGTGATGATCAGCTTCCAGAAGAAGGAAACCGGCTACAAAATAGAAGTTCCCAGGGATGAACATAAGCAGATTATTTTCGGCATCCGTCCCTGCGATGCCAGAGCAATTACCATAATCGATCAGGTCTTTGCCGATATATATGATGATTACTACTATGCATCCAAAAGGCGAAACACGCTGCTTTTAGGTCTCAGCTGTAGCAATCCATATGACAGCTGCTTTTGCACTTCCTCCAATGTTAATCCTGCCGAATCGGAAGACGTTGACCTTATGTTTACAGATATAGGGGATGAATATGTGATAGAAGAACTCACCAGCGGCGGTAAAGCTCTATTGAACATGTCAAACATGATTAAGAAAGTGACCAAAGCCGATGTCAATAGAGCTAAGGAAATGAAAGCTGCTTCCGTAGAAAAATTGAAAAAGAGAGTTGATACTAAAGACATTGAAGGGAGACTACGGAGTTGTTTTAATGACAGGGATTTATGGGAGCGGGTAGCCGCGAAGTGTATCAGTTGCGGGATATGCACTTTCCTTTGCCCGACATGTTTTTGTTTTGATATCAATGACGAGATGATTCATAAACATGGTGCAAGGTATAGAGGGTGGGATAGCTGCAGTTTCAGATCATATACCAAGATGCCCATGGAAAATCCCAGAGAGGAGAAATGGCGGCGGGTAAGACAGAGAGTGTGCCATAAATTTGAGTTTTATCCAATGAACCTTGGCATTAATGCCTGTACCGGTTGCGGCCGGTGCATTCGTTTATGTCCGGTGAACTGGGATATAACACAGGTCATATCCAGTTTGCCGGCGGATATCAGTATGCACAGTAGTTAATAAATAGCGATATGGATTGGTGACGATAAGATGACTATTACGCAGATCAAGCAAAACAAGAAAGGACTTGCTCTGGATGGTAATGTGTATTTGCCCCGCATAATGGTGATAGACAGAATCATCGAAGAAACGCCCAATGTGCGTACTATTCATTTCCATTTTAAAGATACCAAGTTGAACAAAGAGTTCACCTTTGATTCAGGCCAGTTTGCAGAGCTATCGATCTTCGGTGTGGGGGAAGCAACTTTCTGCATCTCCTCGAGTCCCACCAGAAAGGATCATCTGGAATGCGGTATAAACAGGGTAGGGTTGGTCACTAACGCTTTGCATAGGCTCGGTGTTGGAGCTGAGATAGGATTCAGGGGTCCTTACGGTAACCATTTTCCTCTCGACTTAATGCTGGATAAAAACCTTGTTTTTATCGGAGGCGGAATTGGACTGGCGCCTCTGCGTTCTCTTATCTGGAACGTATTGGACAGTAGGAATAAATACGCCAAAATAGATATCATCTATGGCGCCCGCAGCGTAAGCGACCTTTGTTTCAAATATGATCTTGACACCTGGGAATCCGACAAAACGTTGAATACCGTCATCACTGTCGATAAAGGTGATGGGAAATGGACGGGGAAACAGGGATTCGTATCGGAGGTGTTACAGGATGTTGCGCCATCTTGCAGCAATACCATAGCGGTTGTTTGCGGACCCCCGGTTATGATTAGATCTACCTTCCCTGTCCTGGAAAATCTGGGCTTTACGCCGGATCAGGTGATAACCACTCTGGAAAAAAGAATGAAATGCGGCATAGGGAAATGTGGCAGATGTAATATCGGCAATTTATACGTATGTCGGGATGGCCCTGTGTTCACCTATTCACAGATCCGGGAATTTATATCTGATGAGTATTGAAGGATTTTCAGGTATTTACATCATAATGTACTCAAATTTCCGGGAGGGGTAAAATTATAACAGCGGAAGATATTCGGCGCGGAGCAGGCGATGAGGTACAGTCAATGACCGGACAAACGATCAATAAACGTTTGAAAATATTTCGCGATCCTCGTTTATGGATCGTCTGTGTTATGTTTGGCTTTTGTATCTTATTTCAATATCCGCAAATACTATTACCCGATACATCATCGGTCTTCTCCTTTTTAGGCTTAACCCGTCATGCTGTAGAGCGTATTATTTTTCTAATACCTATCGGTTACGCGACTTTTGTTTTTGGCACGGCGGCGGGAGTCATAAGTCTGATGGTCGCGACCGTTGCGATGTTGCCACGCGTCTTTATGATTTCACAATATTTTCCAGACGCCTTACTTGAGACCATCGGTATTATTATTATAGGCGTGTTGCTTATTACCTGGTTTGATAGCTACAGGAAAGAGAAGGAACACGAGAGGCAGGCCAAATCCAAACTGGAAATTGCAGATCAACAGCTTCAGTCAGTATTTCAAATGACGCGTCGCAATGAGGAGCGGCTCTGGGCTTTAAATGAAATTTCTGCCATATTGAGTCAATCCTTAGAGTTGAACGAGATATTGAAGGCTGCTGCTGAGGAAATCAAGCAGGTAACGGGCCTGGATATTGTGCTGATTTTTCTCCTGGGCAGAAACAACAATCATCTCAGTGTGTCAACTCATCTGGGAGTAAAAAAAGAATTGGTTTCGGCTTTGAACGATCTGAGGATCAATGAAAGCTTCGTTGGCCGGGTGGTCCGGACCGGGAAGACCAATATGATAGAAGATGTGAATAGTAGTGAAGATCTTATATCGGAGATCGAAAAACGGGTGGGGATTTGTGCCGGGATCGCTGTTCCACTCAAAGCAAAAGGCAGTGTTGTGGGAGTAATGGCCGGAGCTATGCATACTCCTCGACAATTTCTGGTTGAGGAGATAGAACTGCTAACGACAATTGGCGGACAAATAGGGATGGCTATTGAAAATGCCAGTTGTTACCAGAGAGAGTGCATAGCTGCAGAGATGGCTACAGCTTCCGAGAAACGGCATCGCGAGATATTTGAAAACGCGCATGATGCTATCTGGATACATGATATAGAGGGCAATATTGTGACCGCTAATAAAGCGGCCGAGGAATTGACCGGCTACAGCTTAAAGGAAGCTCATAGCATGAACGTGAGGAGCTTTCTGACGGAAGAGAGCCTGGCATTAGCCGGGAAGGTCAGGCAACATCTATTTGCAGGTGAGAAAGTAGAGCAGCCATATGAGCAGCGTATCATCAGGCGGGATGGTACGCAGGCCATTGTAAAATTGAGCACCAGTATAGTCATTGAAGACGGCAAACCCAGCGGCTTCCAGAATATTGCCAGGGACGTGACCAGGGAGAAAGAGATGCAGGACAAGCTGAGCACGGCTTACCGCGAACTCAGCGAATCGCATCAGAGGTTAAAAGAGAGCCAGCAGCAGCTCATCCAGGCTGAGAAGTTGACATCGCTTGGCCAGCTGGCCGCCTCCATTGCCCATGAGGTAAATAATCCGCTATCGGGTATTCTAACTTATGCCCAGTTGCTTTCTAAGAAGATTAAGAGTGGAAATGTGGACAATGATATGTTTCTCAGCTATCTGGCAAAAATGGAAGCGGAACTTATTCGCAGCACCAAGTTGATCCGCAATCTGCTTGATTTCGCCCGTCAATCTCCGCCTGCGTTCCGGCAGGTAAATGTGAATGATATAGTTAACAGGGCCTTTGATCTCACTTCGCACGCTGCCCAACTTCAGCATATTGTCGTTAATAAAGAACTTGATGCTGCGCTACCTAATTTAATGGCTGACTTTGATCAGTTACAGCAGGTTTGCACCAATCTCATTTTAAATGCGATTC
>JAQTLG010000189.1 GCA_028715025.1 Dehalococcoidia bacterium
CCACGCACTGCAGCTCTCCGCGCGCCAGCGCAGGCTTGAGCATGTTGCTGGCGTCGATGGCGCCCTCGGCCGCGCCCGCGCCCACCACGGTGTGCATCTCGTCGATAAATAATATGACGTCGCCCCTGGACTGCCGCACCTCGTCCATGACGGCCTTGAGCCGCTCCTCGAACTCGCCGCGGAACTTGCTGCCGGCCACCAGCGCGCCCATATCCAGCGCGATGACCTTGCGGCCCTTGAGCGAATCGGGCACGTCGCCCGCCACGATCTTGAGCGCCAGGCCCTCGGCCACCGCCGTCTTGCCCACACCGGCCTCGCCGATGAGGACGGGGTTGTTCTTGGTGCGGCGGATCAGCACCTGCATGACGCGCTTGATCTCATCGTCGCGCTCGATCACGGGGTCGAGCTTGCCCTGGCGCGCCAGCTCGGTCAGGTCGCGGCCGTACTTCTCCAGCGAGCGGTACTTGTTCTCGGCCCGCGGATCGTCCACGCGGTGGCTGCCGCGCACGCTCAGCAGGGCCTGGTAGATCTTCTCCTGGTCGATGCCGAACTCCTTGAGTATGGCGACCGCGTCGCCGCTGCCCTCGCTGGCGATGGCGATCAGCAGGTGCTCCACGCTGACGTACTCGTCGTTGAGCCGGTCGGACTCGCCCACCGCCGCCTGCAATACCTGCGCCACGCGCGGCGTGGGGTAGATCTGTATACCGCCGATGGCCGTCTTGGGCTGGTCGCCGATCTTGGGATAGTTGTCCAGCACGTCGCCGACGCGCTTCTTCATGGCGGTCACGTTGACGTTAAGCTTCTTGAGTATCTCGGCCGCCAGGCCCTTCTGCTGCTCCAGCAGCGCCAGAAAGATGTGCTCAACGTCCCACATGGAGTTGCGGAAACGGCTGACGAGCTGCTGCGAAGACCCCAGCACCTCCTGGGCCTGCTCGGTGAATCTTTCCTGTCTCATATCTTATTCAGGGACGGCTGCTTCCTCCGCGATCAGTTTGTCGCGGTAAGCGAGGACGAGGGGGCACTCCGGACCCTGGCAGCGGGCGATCCTGGACTTGATGTCGCGGGGTAAATTCTTTCCCGCTCCCCCGGACCCCGCCAGCTTGTACCTGTCGCACCAGGTGCATGAGTAGCTCCAGTCGCCGTGTATCATCACAGTGACGTAGTCGTCCACCCGGTCGCAGGATATGGTGGTGGCGGTGATCTGCCAGCCTGCCGGCTCGCGTCCCGTCCCGGCCTCAGCCATCCTTAACCTCCTGTTTCGATTTCTTTGAGGCCTGAGCTACTTTCCTGTATTTGCTCAGCTCGGCCTCGTAATTATTAATAATCTGCTGCATCTCGGCGATGCGCTGGCTCAGCTTCATGATGACCTCGACGCCGGCCATGTTGATGCCCATGTCCTCCATGAGCACCTTGATATGGCGCAGGCGTTCGATCTCGGCCTCGGAGTAATAGCGGATGTTGCCATCCGAACGGTAGGGCTTGACCGCACCCAGCTTCTCGTAATAGCGCAGCGTATGGACCTCGCAGCCCAGTATCCTGGCCGCGATGCTGATCACGTACTTGGGTTCATTAATTTCTCGAGGCATTTTATCTTATCACCTCATAGATTCAACATCAATATCAGTTGGGCCTCATCGACCTGAACTGCTCAAAGAGGGCCCTCTCTTTATCGTTTAAGTTGGTGGGGAGCACCACGGCCATTCTGGCCAGCATGTCCCCGCGGCTGCTGTCGCCCAGGCGGGGCATGCCCTGCTTGGACAGCTTGAAGACCTTTCCGTTCTGCGTCTCCGGCGGTATGCGCAGGGCCAGCTTGCTGCCCCTCAGCGTGGGCACCTGCACCTCGCCACCCAGCACGGCCGAAGCCAGCGAGACCGGCACATCAACCAGCAGGTCGTCGCCCTCGCGCTTGAACATGGGATGCGGCGCGACCTTGATGAGAAGGTAGAGGTCGCCGGGCGAGCCGCCCATGCCCTGCTCCCCCTCTCCGGCGATGCGCACCCTGGAGCCTTCCTTCACGCCGGCCGGTATCTTGACCTCCAGGCGTCGCGGCTTGATCACCCTGCCCGCGCCGCGGCACATCTGACAGACGCCGGCCTTGGTGCGTCCCATGCCCTGACAGGAAGGGCAGGGCTGCTCCGACTGCAGTTCCATCACGCGCTTGGTGCCGTTGAAGGCCTCCTCCAGCGTGACCTCGACGGGATGCTCGATATCTCGGCCGCGCTTGGGCGCGCGCCTCCCGCCCCTGGCGCCACCCTGTCCGAAACCCTTGAACAGGCTCTCGAAGACCTCGTTGAGGTCTCCCATATCGGCGGTCTCGTAGGTGGTGAAGGGCGTGCCTCCGCCTCCGCGGCCGTAGGACTGATACTGCTGCTGGGCCTGCTGCCGCGCGCGGGCGAAAGCCTCCTGGTTCTCGAAATCGGAACCGTACTGGTCGTACTTCTTGCGCTTCTCCGCATCGGACAGCACCTCGAAGGCCTCGTTTATCTCCTTGAAACGGGCCTCCGCCCCCTTGTCCCCGGGATTGACGTCCGGATGGTACTTGCGCGCCAGCTTGCGATAGGCCGACTTCACATCCTTATCGGAGGCGCCTTTAGGTATGCCGAGTACGCCGTAATAATCTTTTCCTGCCATTTTTCACCCCGGCCTTAATTATAAACGTATCTTCAGAACTCTGTCAAAACTTTTTAAGCCTTACTGACACTATTTATCATAATACTTGACAAATTATTTTAGGTTTTATACAATACATTATGAGCGGGGTCCGCAATAAGGAACCAAGGAGGTACAATATGAACTTAGTAAGATGGGAACCGTTAAACGACCTGGTCACTTTAAGACAGGCCATGGACAAGCTGTTCGAGGACAGCTTCGTCAAGCTGCCGTCTGGCGCTGCAGGCGGGGACAGCGCGTTCATTCCCGCAGTGGATATCTATGAGACCGAGGACAAGATCGGACTGAAGGCAGCCATGCCCGGCGTCAAGGCCGACGACATCGACATCAACGTCACACCCGAGGGCGTGACCATCAAGGGCGAGAGCAAGTCCGAGAACGAGGTCAAAGACGAGCACTATGTCCGCCGGGAATTCCGCTACGGCGCGTTCGCACGCACCATCGCGCTCCCGCGAGGCTTGAAGATAGATAAAGCCGAGGCCAGCATGGACAGCGGCGTGCTCACCCTCGAGATACCCAAGGCGGAGGAGGTCAAGCCCAAATCCGTTAAAGTCAAGGCCAGAGCAGAGGCCAAGAAACTTGAAACCAAAGAGGCCAAAAGCTAACAACCACCACGGACCCCGCTCAAAGGTCCTATAATCTCAATCAGCTGGCCCAGCATCCAGGCCGTGGCGCCCCAGATGAAGCGGCCGTCCAGCTCGTAAGAATGCATCTCCACTTTTAGATCGCCGAACGTATAATTCTCCGACTTCCTGACCGCCTTATTCATCAGGTCGTCCAGCGACAGGGAGAAGACCTCCCGGACCTCGAATTTGTCCGGTTTGAAATCGTAAGGGTACGGAATCAGGCCCACGAAAGGGACTATATGGTAGAAGGAGGTAAGCGTGGCGGCGTCGTCCATCTCGCCCAGTATCTCAACGTCGGACTCTTTGAGCCCGATCTCCTCACGGCTCTCCCGCAGCGCCGTCTCCAGCATGGAGCGGTCCTCCTCATGGCGTCCGCCTCCCGGGAAGGATATCTGCCCTTTATGGTGGTGCAGGTGGTCCGTCCTCTTGGTGAAGAGTATGTGGCACCTGCCTTCCTTCTCGAACAACGGTATCAACACGGCCGACCTGGTGAGGCCCTCGGTGCTGATGGTCCTCTTTTCTCGCGCGGCCAGCGCCCGCCTGATCTCCTCTTTCATGGGTTTTTAAATCATACATCCTGTGCTGAAAACCTGACAAATCACGCGCCTGCCGCAACTTGCCGCCCTTCCGCAGCGGGTGAAGCTAAAATTTGATAATCGAATCCCGGTTTGTTTATACTGATGAATTGAGGTTTTTTAAATTATGACCCCGACCAGGGACTATTATTCGATACTGGGCGTGCCGCGCGGCGCCACGGATGAACAGCTCAAGAAGGCCTACCGCAGGATGGCCATGGAGTACCATCCCGACCGCAACGGCAGCCCCGGCGCCGACGAGCGCTTCAAGGAGGTCAACGAGGCCTACGAGGTGCTCTCGGACGCCAACAAGCGCGCTTTCTACGACCGCACGGGCCGCTCCCCCGGCAACGGCGGGGACAGCATGGGCTTCGATTCCTTCGAGTTCGGCGGCCTGGGGGATATATTCGAGGCCTTCTTCGGCGGCGCCGCCTCCACCAACCAGAGGCGCTCGCCCCACAAGGGCCAGGACATCGGATTCAGGGTATCGCTGACATTCGAGGA
>JAQTLG010000190.1 GCA_028715025.1 Dehalococcoidia bacterium
CTCTCGATCTCGGCATCGCCGACCATGGTGCCCTGCAGACGCTTGGGCTTGGAGGCGTCTTGCGGCATGTAAAGCATGTCGCCCCTGCCCAGCAGCTTTTCGGCGCCGGCGGAATCGATGATGGTGCGGGAATCCACCTGCGATGTAAGCGCGAAGCTCATACGCGTGGGGAAATTGGCCTTGATCAGGCCGGTCACAACATCCACGGACGGCCTCTGTGTTGCGACGATTAAATGTATACCGGTGGCGCGCGCAAGCTGCGCCAGGCGGCAGAGGGCGTGCTCGACCTCGTCATAGGCGGCCATCATCAGGTCGGCCAGTTCATCGATCACCACGATGATATAGGGCATGCACTCCGAGGGCTGTTTATTCTTGTTGAAGTCCTCGATGTTGCGCGCCTTGCCTGCCGAGAAGCGCTTGTAGCGGATGTCCATCTCGGCGCTCAGCCAGCGTAGGGCCATCACAGCCTTCTCGGTATCCACCACCACGGGTGACACCAGGTGCGGTATGTTGTTGTAGTTGACCAGCTCGACGCGCTTGGGGTCTACCATGACGAAGCGTACGGCGTCGGGCGTATTGTTCATCATGAGGCAGCAAATGATGGAGTTGAGGCACACGCTCTTGCCGCTGCCGGTGGCGCCGGCGATCAGCAGGTGCGGCATCTTGGTCAGGTCAGCCACTATGGTTTCACCGCCCGCGCCCTTGCCCAGCGCAATGGCCAGGCGTGATTTGGCCAGCATTTTCTGGAAGGCGGTGCTCTCCATCACGCCGCGCAGGCCGACCGAGCCGAAGGTGGTGTTGGGCACCTCGATGCCCACCATTGACTTGCCGGGCACGGGCGCCTCGATCCTGATGCTGGGCGCGGCCAGCGCCAGCGCCAGATCGTTGGACAGCGAGTTGATGCGCTCGACCTTGACGCGTATTCGGCTGACCTCTTCCTGCCTGGTGGAGACATTTCCATCACGGTCCTTCTCGCGCACCTCTTTAAATTTACGGTCCCAACCGGGCTCGACACCGAACTGAGTGACCGTGGGTCCGCGATTCACCTCGATCACTTTAGCTTCTACTCCGTAACTGGCCAGCGCCTCCTTGATGGTCTCCTTGCGCTTCTCTATCTCGCTGTCGCTGATGACGGTCTCGGCTATCCTATCAAGAATATTTATATTGGGCAGCGACCATCCGCCCACGATTATGCCTGAACGCAGCCTGTCCATCACGGCGGTATCGGCAGGCGCAACGGGTTCCTCATATTTCTCGACTATTGCCGGTTGTTTCTCTTCCGTTACCTTTACAGGTGGCAGGGCCTTTTTCTTCGAATTCGATTCTGTGACTGCCTCAGCTATCCCGCCGACCGCCCCCGCCGTTCCCTTTGCAGTACGCTTGAAAATTCCCAGCGTCCATTCGGGCGCCACCAGGAATACGCCCAGTAAAACCAGCGCCACGATAATCAATACGCCAATAATCGGAGAATCGGTGGCGATAGCCTGCCCGATACGTCCTCCCAGCGTAACCTGTGCCAGTATCCCGGAACCGGACGGGCGAAGATAGGAAAGCAGTCCCCAGGCGGCCGTCATAAAAGCGGCCGCAGCTATAAAGTAGTTCCAGTTGCGCGCGAAAAACGAGGGACGGCCAATGATGACCATCAGCCCTATGAAGGCTATTATCACGAAGATAACGCCCAGTCCCATCAGACTAACGATATTAGCTCCGGCTATATCGAAGGCGGAGGCGATCTCCGCACCGAGCTCGCCCATGGCCTGCGTGATGAGCGGCCAGAGGGCCACTATCAGACAGACGGCTATCACGAATATGATGGCGAGCAGCACGGGAGTAGAGAAAAGGAAGCGGAGAAACGCATTGCCGGAGCCTTTGCCGGATTTCTTCTGCGATGTTTTTTTGCTGTTGGTACCCCTGCTTTTACTGGCGGGCATAGGTTTATTCTACTATACCTCGATAGCAGTTGTAATTATCATGGGGCGCCGTTTGGTCTTCTCGTAAAAGAATTTGCTCAGTGTCTCCTTGATACGCGTATGTATGGCGCTCTGCTCTGTGTGGTGCCCCTTGCCCAGCGTGCTGGCCACCAGCTCGCGCCCCTGGTTGATCACAGCGCCGTCATGCTCGGCGTCCACGAAGCCGCGGGATACGATGTCCGGCGTGCCCACCAGGCAGCCTTCGGTCTTGTCCAGGGCTACTATAACCACCACGATGCCGTCGCGTGAAAGCAGCTTGCGGTCACGCAGTATCACCTGAGCATGGCGTCCCAGCACCAGCCCGTCCACGTATACATTTCCATACGGTAATTTGCCGGCTACGCGCCCCTTCTCGCCGTCGATCTCGAGTATATTTCCATTGTCCATAACGAAGATGTTGCTCTCAGGCATGCCAAGGCTTTTGGCCAGTCCGGAATGTATCACGAGATGGCGGTACTCACCGTGTATGGGCACGAAGAATTTGGGCTTGGCCAGCGTGAGCAGCATCTTCAGCTCCTCCTGGCTGCCGTGGCCGTGCACATGAACATTGGAGCGCGAGCCGTAGACAACGTTGGCGCCCTGGCGGAACAGGTTATCGATGGTGCGGTTGATGAGCGACTCGTTGCCGGGTATAGGAGTAGCGGAGATGACCACGGTGTCGCCCTGCATGATGCGTATGTCGGCATGGTCGCGGTTGGCTATGCGCACCAGCGCCGAGGTCGGCTCTCCCTGGCTGCCCGTAGTGACCAGAACGGTCTGGCTGTGACTGTATTTCTTCAGGTCCTCTGCGTTACATAATACTCCGGCGGGAGCATGCAGGTAGCCGATATCCAGCGCCATCTTGACCGTGTCGCGCATGCTGCGCCCGACGATGAAAACATGCCGGCTGTGGCGCGCCGCGGCGTCTATTATCATCTGGATACGCGATACCAATGAAGAGAAGGTAGCGATGATGACCCGGCCCGGAGCATCGCCGATGATATGGTCAAGGGTCTGGCCGACCACTTTTTCTGAAGGGGTATAGCCAGGCAGCTCGCTGTAGGTGGAGTCGGCCATCAGCAGCAGCACGCCTTCGTTGCCCAGCTTGGCCAGCCTGGAGAGGTCGGTGGGACGGCCGTCCACAGGTGTGTAATCGATCTTGAAATCGCCGCTGTGGACGATAGCCCCCAGCGGCGTATAAATGATCAGTCCCACGGCATCGGGTATGCTGTGGCAGACAGAGAAGGCCTCGACTTTGAAGCAGCCCACCTGGAAGCGCACCCCGGGCGTTATCAACTTGAGCCGCGTCTTGATCAGGGAGCGGTGCTCCTTGAGTTTGACCGAGATAAGTCCCTGCGTGAGCTTTGTGGCATAGATAGGCAGGTCGAGCTGAGGCAGCACGTAGGGGAGGGCGCCGATATGGTCCTCGTGGCCGTGCGTGATGACGATGCCGCGAAGTTTGTGTTTATTCTCGATCAGGTAGGTTATGTCAGGTATGAGCAAATCGACTCCCAGCATCTCGTCCTCGGGGAACATCATGCCGCAGTCGATGATGATGATATCTTCGCCGTATTCGACGGCCATCATGTTCTTGCCGATCTCGCCGAGGCCGCCGAGGGGGATGATTCTTAACTTGTGACGGGTCATTGCATTTTAGAAAAGATTAAGCTGGGCCGGCTTTTCTTTTTCTTCCTCCATCTTGCCGGCCTCCGCCAGTACCGCCGGCAATTTGAGTATGTCGGCCTCTATAACCCGGCGCAGGTTGCCCTGGTGCAGCGCCGCCGCCGGATGGTACATGGGGAAATAGATCACATTCCCCGAGCGTCTGGCCCGACCGTGCACCTTGCTGATGCTTTCGCTGGGAAAATATTTTGCCATGGAATAACGGCCCAGAGTTACAATCACGCGGGGCTTGATCAAATCGAGCTGGCGCTCGAGCCATTTGCCACAGGCCATGATCTCCCCGGGCAGAGGATCGCGGTTTTCGGGTGGCCGGCACTTGATCACGTTGGCGATATAGACCTGGCTGCGCTTATAGCCGATCATGCCGATAAGCTGGTCCAGGTACTGGCCAGCCTGGCCAACGAAAGGCCGTCCTGTCTGGTCTTCATGATAGCCCGGTGCTTCACCGATAAAAAGCAACTCGGCGTTATCGGGCCCCTCGCCCGGCACAACCTTGGTACGGTGCCTGGCAAGGTCACAATTCTTACAGCGTTCTATTTCCGCGTTTAGTTCAGTCAGAGGCGACATCTAATTCGAATAATATCACAGGCCCTGTCTGCGGTCAATTCATTTCAATACTAAAATGAGGCTGGCTGCCAGCATTATCAGCAGTATGATGCAAACGATGGCAGGCTGTCTTTCCCGCATGGCGGCGAAGTACGCAAGCGATAGTATTAGTATGGCAACAGATCGGAAGAGC
>JAQTLG010000191.1 GCA_028715025.1 Dehalococcoidia bacterium
AAAAAGGGCTGAAGATCGTCGAGGTACCGGCCTCCTGCTACTATCACGCGGACAGCTCAACCATGGATCCTATTACACACGGGCTGGGAGTCGCCTGGAGTGTGATACAGCTGCGCGCCTCGATTGAACTATGCGGGCAAAAAGCTGTGTTATAATTATTATTTTATAACGCGGTATGTATGCTGATGCCGAATAATAAGGAGGATACCTGTGGACTGGACCAACAGCAAAGTACTGGTGGCGGGTGGAGCCGGACTGATAGGTTCCCATATGGCCAGGACCCTGTTAGACAGGGGCGCCAGAGTCAGGGTCGCGGATGACCTTTCCAGCGGATCCCTCAACAACATCAAGGACATCAAGAACAAGATCGATTTCCACCAGATAGACCTGCGCGAAAAGAAGAACTGCCTCAAGATGACCAAAGGCATCGATTACGTTTTCCAGTTTGCGGCCAACATGGGCGGCATAGGATACATCACCAGCATCGGAGCCGATATCATGCGAGACAACATATTGATCAACACCAATATGCTGCAGTCCGCCTACGAAAACAAGGTGGGCAAATACTTCTACAGCTCCTCAGCCTGCGTTTATCCCGAATACCTTCAGAAAGACGCGAAAGTGACGCCGCTCAAGGAAGACGACGCCTACCCCGCCGATCCCGACCAGTTCTACGGCTGGGAAAAGATATTCACGGAGAAGCTGTGCGAGGCCTACCGTACCGACTACGCTATGAATATAAAGATCGCCCGGTTCCATAATATCTACGGCGAAGTTTATACCGCTTTTGATAAACAGAAGGGCAAGGCGCCCTGCCACCTGATTATGAAGGCGCTTAGATATCCCGATCAGGATTATGTGGTCTGGGGAGACGGCAAACAGACCAGGAGCTTCCTGTATATCGATGATTGCGTGGAGGCCGTGCTGAGACTTATGGATTCGGATTACACGGGATCGATCAATATCGGCTCCGACCGGATGGTGACCATCGATGAGCTGGCCGAGATGACGATCAAAATATCGGGGAAAAAGATCGAGATCAAGCACGACCTGTCCAAACCGCAGGGCGTCAGGGGCAGAAATGCAGACCTGACCCTGGTCAAGAAAGTACTGAACTGGGAACCGTCTGTGAGCCTTGAAGAGGGTCTGAAAAGGACCTACGCATGGGCCCAGGAGAGGTTTGCAGAGCTCGAAAACATTTAGGGCGGATCACTGTACGTCAGACATGCCTGCGCGAAGAGGAAACGAATGAAAATCCTGGTCATGGCCTCGACTATCGACCTTAAGAACAAGATGGGCTGCACACCGGCCTGGTGGCAGCTTTTAAAGGCCCTCTATGAGGAAGGCCATGAAGTCACCGTCATCCCGTATATGGGCATACCTGTGGAGAGCCTGTGGTGGAAGACGTACGACAATCCCTGCGCGCGGGAAAGCATGCTGTATAACAACTTCCTGGAGAGCCGCAAGCGCCGCGGCAAATCGCCCAGCCAGAAGAGCTTCATCTCGCCCATCGCCGACCTGTTGATCAAGCACCATGTCAGGCCAAAATGGGCAAGTCACTTACGGAAAATACTGACGAATGAGAAATTCGACCTCCTGTTCATGATGAGCATACCGCTGAACCACATCACCGGCATTCCCGGCAGCATCAGGAAGGAATTCGGTATTCCGGTCGTTTACTACGACGGCGATATGCCCACCATCCTGCCCAAATACACCATCAGCCGGGGCTTCAAGTTTAACTACTACGAGGGCGCCGACCTGACCGAGTATGACGCCTTTTTAACCAACTCGGCGGGAGTTATACCCGACCTGGAAAAAATGGGTGCGCGGAACGTCCACGCCCTGTACTACGGTATCGATCCCGACCTGGTGACGCCCGCCGTGATGGAGAAGGATATCGACATAGCATTTTTCGGCTACGGCAGCGACTTGCGCGAGGAATGGATGGAGAAGATGATCACCATCCCCAGCCGGGAGATGCCGGATGTAAATTTCGCGGTGGCCGGCGGTAATTTCGCCATCGATCTGGGCGCCGCTAAAATGATCGGCGACCTTTCCTACAGCCAGTGGAGGCAGTTTTCCTGCCGCAGCAAGATCAACCTCAATATCACCAGGTGGTCGCATACCAACATCTTCGCCTCATCAACTTCCAGGCCGTTCGAACTGGCCGCCTTCGGCTGCTGCATCGTCTCACAGCCCTATAACGGCATAGAGCAGTGGTTCGATATCGGCAAGGAGATGTACGTCGTGGAAAGCGCAGAACAGGCAATCGAAGTATACCGGCGGCTGCTGGCAGATAAAGATGAACGGGAGAGGGCGGGCAGCAGCGCCAGGGCGCGCATATTGAAAGAACATACCTTCAACCACAGGGCGGCCCGGCTGATCGACATCGTCAAGGGCCTCAAATAGAATCGGCGATCCCTGTACACGACAGGGAGGTCGCATTTGTGTTCCAGTTATAATAATATTGACTGCAGGTATAGTTTTTGATGATGCCGATTAACAAGGTTAAATACCGCGTCTTCCTGGATAACGCTGGCGACGATGTGAAAGGATCGCTGCAGCGCGGTCTGCAATACATAGCCTGGGACCGCTATGTAAACAACAAATCCACTGTTTTCATCAAGCCCAATTTCACCTTTCCCCGCCATATCGATGGGGTAACCACTTCGCCGGAGCTGCTGCGCGGCCTGCTGCAGCTGCTGAAAGGGGTAGCGGGCAGGGTAATCCTGGGCGAATCGGACGGCGCCAACCATGCCTTCACCGCCGAAGAGGCCTTCACAGGCCACGGAATATACGATATATGCAAAGAGGCCGGCGCCGAAGTGGTCAGCCTGTCCAGAATGCCCTCTACAACCGTCGAATCGAGCGTGCTGGGTAAAAAGGTGAAAGTGCAGTTGCCCGACCTGCTCTTGAACGATATCGACTGCTTCATCTCGGTGCCGGTTTTCAAGGTGCATGCCATGACCACGGTAACGCTCAGCCTGAAGAACTCCTGGGGCTGCGTACCGGATACGATGAGATGCCTGCTGCATCAGGACCTGGCACATAAACTGGCGCTGATCGCCGGACGGCTCAAACCGCGCATTGTGATAATTGACGGGCTGTGCTCGCTGGACAAACACGGGCCGATGTACGGGCAGCCGGTCAGGACCGACCTGCTGCTGGTATCCGATAATACCGTGGCTGCCGACGCGCTGGGAGCAATGATCATGGGATTTTCACCCCGCAGCATAAAGCACCTGGCTGTGGCAGAGAAAGCGGGGCTGGGACCCCTGTCTACGGCAGATATGGAGATAAGTACTGATTGGAGCAAATACAGGCGTCAATTTCGTGTTGAGCGTACCCTGATCGACAGGGCCTCGAGCCTGCTGTTCCACAGCGAACTATTATCCAAAATAGTGATGGACTCCGCTCTGACGCCGGTGATATATAAAATCGCAGGTTATTTCAGGTCATCAGATGAAAAAAGGGTTGCGGGGCAGCTGGGCAGCCGCAGAAATCCAGGGCCGTATTAGAAGCAATCAAATTTCGCAATGGTACACTATATATTAATATCCGCGGGCGGCATGTATGGTTTCAAAAAGACTGTTCATATTTGATTTCCTGCGCCTTCTGGCAATACTGCTGGTGGTTCTCAGCCACATTCTCAGCATGGAGAGCATTGATGCAGTACGGGGTTACCTGGGCATCATGGGGCTGGGGATATTTTTCTTCGTATCCGGCTACCTGCTGCTTAGCAGTGAAAAACCCTCAACCGGGCATAATACAATTTCATTTATTAAGAAGAGATTCGTACGGATATATCCGCTCTACTGGCTGGCGCTGATCTTGACAATCCTATTAAGCTGGCTGCTGGAAAATAATCTGTTTGACTGGCGGACCATTGCCGTTTATTTTCTTGGTCTGCAATCAGTATTCGTGCCCAGGTACATGGTTGAGATCTCCTCCTACTGGTTCATAGGGACGATACTGATATACTACCTGCTGTTTCCCCTAATCACCTTCGGCAATAAAATATCTTCAATTTTACTGATAGGCGTCTCTGTTTTCGTTTTTCTCATCGTGATCAGAGTGTTTACAGGCCTGTTTGACGGAAGGGTTTTTGAATACTTTTTCGTTTTCGTGCTGGGCCTGATGGTGGCACGATCGCGGTTCTTCGAATCGGATTATTTTCGGAAGTGGCAGATACCCTCAGCGGTTGTATCGGTTGTATGTATTTGCATCGTCATCATTCTCGGGCCGCTGATGCCGAGCGACCTGAGCCAGATAAACCTGTCTCTACTATTTACAGTCGGTCTGATTACCGTATTCAGAATAATGCTGATTATCTCTACTATCGCAGCCATTTACTGGATA
>JAQTLG010000192.1 GCA_028715025.1 Dehalococcoidia bacterium
GTACTGGTACTGATATATCTCAAGAGCGCCCATATTGCCCCAGGTGGCGCCGCTGTAGGTAGGATTCCCCACGACCGAGTATCCGGTAAGATCGAGAACCGCCCGGCTGATCACTGCGGTGGGCGGCAGCGTTGTCAGATCAAAGCTCAAGAACGCCCGGACGGCCTGGTTCGCCGGGTTATCGCCCGCACAAACAGCGCTTGAACGAGCATAATTCGCGCCGCTTTTGGTCAGCGATCCGCTCTCATTTGGTATCAGGTTTAATACAGCGGTCATCTCCATGCCCGGCTGAACATTAAGTCCGCCCACAACTGTCACCGTAGCAGTCGCCATACTGCTTCCGGCTGAATTAGATGCCGTGAGGTTATAAGTCGTGGTTGCATACGGCATGATAGGTCTCGTGCCGCTCAAGGACACCGGTCCGATCCCGTTATCTATGCTGACTGTCTGGGCGCCTGTTACAACCCAGTTTAAAACAGTGTTCTGCCCCTCGTCCACTATCGCGGGATCGACCGCAAAGGTTGCCACGACAGGTTTGCCCGCCTCTGACGTCGCCTGAGGAAAAGCTACAGGCAAATACAAGCACCCTGACAGTAAAACAACGATTAACAATAGAGTACTCAGTAGTTTCTTCATGACGTATCCTCCTGGGATGAAATTATCCCGGTCATAAAAAGGATAACGGGAAAGCTGGGTTTATGTTTAGCTGTCGCCCCTGATTCGGTTTTACTCCGGGATCACGTAGCGAACAGTCAACTTAGCATTGCCTGCGCTTATGTCAAGGTAGTTAGCGCTGCTTTCACCGCTTTTAATTGTTGCCTGCTCCCCTGGGTTGACATAGTCGGCACGGCTGTAATAATAATATTTCTCGAACTGCAGGCGAATCTGATAGCGGTCGCTGCCCGCATCGAGCTGCTTCTGCATGGTGGTAACGAAATCAGGTGAGGTGAACGGAGTGCTCGGCATCATGGTTGCCACAAAATTGTAGTTCCAGCTGTAAAGGTAGCCTGCGGGAACTATAATCATGTAGTCACCTGGCCGCAAACTGCTGCCATACTGTTGATTATAAATATTAAGCGAGCCCTGCCACGGGAATGGTGAGTTGAACACGACTGATTTTGAGATATCCAGGTCCACATCCTTGATAATAGCGTTTCGCGGTATGGAAGATATATCGAAACTCAGAAAGCCCTGCATCTGTATCTGCAGTTCGTTCTGTCCAACCAAAACTCCGTCCAGGATGACTTTGTCCTTTCTGACTGTGCCATCCTCGGCTGCGACGGAATACAGGGTGGTCGTATAAACATGCAGCGGTGTAACAAGTATCCTGGTATTGGCCGTCATGGTCCCCTCATCATTCCTGGCAAAGATGGTATAAATGGTGTCCGTTTTGGGCTGAACCGACCTGCTGCCTGACATGGATACACCACCGATATCAGGATCTATGCGCACGGTGCCGTACCCACTTACGTCCCATGTGAGTGTGGACCATTCGCCTTCCTTGATTTCGGGCGGTGTGGCCGTAAAGACTCGAATAGACATCTTTTCCGGCCCACCGGGGATAAGTATTGTGACGTTCGTTCCAACCTCATTTGACCAGTTACCGAAATTATCCTGCGCCTTGAACCAGATCGTATGCTGCCCTGCCGTCAGTGAATTGGTCCCAAACGAAGCCAGCTGGCTTAGATTCCCGTTGATGCTTGAACGCCAGTTATAGCCGACTATCTGGCCTTCGGACGAAATCGCATGCCCGCTGAATTTTATCTCCTCTCCAACGTAAACCTGTGGCGAAGACACGGAGTCGATATAAGCAAGAGGAGCTGATGTGGTACTTACCGCCGGTCTCACACATCCCGCAACCAGTATTGCCAGCATCAGGATGGCTATAGCAGCCTTTCTCAAATCGACACCTCCGTGCGTGTGGTATTTCTCACAATCTAACATTGTATTACTGCCTTGTCAATATATTTATTTATTTACGGATTCTGTTCCTGACATGATTCATCACCTTGCCCATGACTTCGCCGGCCTTACCTTCGATACGCACAGCTGCCCTGGAATCCATGGGCGTGGACCCTATATTGATGATAACGATCTTTGCCCCTGCATTGAATGCATATTCAGGAATATAAGCCGCAGGGTATACGACCAGTGTGGAACCTATCACGATACAGAGGTCGCATAGATTCGCCCGGCGGGAGGCCTCGCTAAGAACAGCCTGCGGCAACATCTCTCCGAAATATACGGCGTCCGGTTTGAGTATACCCTTGCAGGCCTCGCACTCGGGCAACTCCTCACGTGCAAGTCGCGAGATTATCTCGCCCATGGGAAAGCGCTTACGGCAGCTCAAACAACGGACGTACTGCATATTACCGTGCAGCTCGAATACTTTATCATCAGGCACGCCGGCCGTCTGATGCAGGTTATCAATATTTTGCGTCACCACGCAATCAAGCTTGCCCAGCTTGTCCATCTCAGCCACGGCGTAATGAGCGGCGTTCGGCTGCACATTTTTAACCAGCCCTCCTTCAGCCAGGAGCTTCCATTGCACCTTCCTAACCTCGGGGCGCGCGACGAACCTCTGTATGGTGAAATCCTCCGGGTCCAGCTTTGTCCATATGCCGTCCTCACCCCGGAAGTCCGGTATGCCGGACTCGGTGCTGATCCCCGCCCCGCTGAAAACCAGGCACCGTTGCGCGTTTACAATAAGTTCGGCTATATTCTCGGCCTGTTTATCGATATCGTCGCCTCCCATAATTCAAGCTCCTTCGATATTACACTCTCTCCACTCGTGCCCGCTCATTTATTATACATGGTTCAATCTCTTTGATATATTAATATGGCTTAAGTATGTATGATATCCTCGACTATCTGGAAAAAAATCTGACCACCAGCTTTGTCGGCAGAAAGCTGCATTATCTGGCAGTCACCTCTTCGACACAGGATGTGGCCAGAGATATGGCCGACAGGGGAGCCCCTGAGGGCACTGCCGTCATAGCCGGGATTCAGCAGTCGGGCCGCGGCAGGCTGGGCAGGTCCTGGTTATCTCCGGAGGGCGGGCTGGCCACATCGATAATACTGCGCCCCGCCACGTCAGTTCTGCCTCTCCTGCCGGCTATATCCGCCCTGGCCGTCTTCCGCACGGTTAAGTCGCTGGGAATCAATGCTGAAATCAAGTGGCCCAACGATATACTGATCGGCGGCCGCAAGGTCTGCGGCATATTAATCGAACACGGGCTGACGAGCGGTGCAGTTCGATACAGTATCATGGGCATCGGTATCAATATTAATTTCGATACATCTCTGTATCCTGAGATAGCCGGCTTTGCAACCAGCCTCTCGGTTGAGCTGGGTCATGAGCTGCCGGTAGGCCAGGTAGCATTACGCCTTTACATCGAATTGGAAGGCCTTTACCTGCGAAGCATGGAGCCTGATGCAATACTCACAGAATGGGCGACGAATATGATCACCATCGGCAGTCGTGTGAAGGTCAAGTCGGCTAACCGCGAAATCGAGGGCATGGCAGAAGGAATCAATGGATCGGGGCATTTATTGCTGCGACAGGATGATGGAATTGTGCAGGAGATCTTGGCGGGAGACGTATCCCTTATAACCGACAGCAGTAAAAGATAAGGGCGGCTTTAAAGCCGCCCTTATCTCATAATCCATTTTCTTGTCAGGCGCCGGGCTTCTTCTTATCAGCTTCAATCTTTTGCAGCATAGGCTGAATTAATTCGATAGGCAGGGGGAATACCACGGTATTTGATCTGTCCGATGATATTGCCACCAGAGTTTGCAGGTAACGTAACTGTAATGCCATCGGCTCCTTTGAAATTACACGGGCAGCCTCTGCCAACTTCTCCGCCGCCTGCGCCTCGCCCTCGGCAGCGATGATCTTTGCTCTTCTGCCTCTCTCCGCCTCTGCCTGAGCAGCCATGATTTTCTGCATATTATCGGGCAGTTGAACATCCCGTACTTCGACCATGCTGACCTTGATGCCCCAAGGTTCGGTGCTCTCATCGATAATATTCTGCAGCTTATTGTTGATCTTTTCCCGGTGCGCCAGCAGATCTTCAAGTTCCGATTGTCCCACCACATTTCGCAGCGTCGTCTGACACAGCAGCGAAGTGGCCCTGATGTATTGCTCAACGTTCAGGATCGCCGATTCCGGCTTCATAACACGGAAATATACCACTGCATCCACCTTCACCGTCACAGTGTCCATCGTAATACATTCCTGTTGCGTCACATCCATCGTTACCACGCGCAGCTCAACTTTCACCATGCGCTCGATAAAAGGTATGAGCAAAATAAGGCCCGGGCCCCTTACTCCTACATATCTGCCCAGGCGAAAGA
>JAQTLG010000193.1 GCA_028715025.1 Dehalococcoidia bacterium
CCAGAGCAACGGCTATGAGGCCGCTGACCAGTGATTTGCCCACACCGCCTTTGCCGCTCATGACGGCTATAACATGTTTGATTTTGTTCAATTCTGTGGGTTTTGCGTCCACGTAATTAATTTCGATATCCTTTATATCGGGCAGCCCGGCCATGGATTCTTTTATTTTCTCCGATATCCACTGCTGCGAATATTCATCAAGAGCGGTTGAAGCCAAGGTGACTTTTACCGTGCCATTTTTTATTGTGATATCGCGGATCAGGTTCATTGAAGTCAGGCTGCGCACCACGTGAGGCACGATGACCTCGTCGAGCCTGTCTCTGATCTGGTCTATGGAGGTCATCTGGATTACTCCTTGTGCTTGATTTTATTTAATGCAATCGATCCATCATATTGGGCAGCTTACCCTCAGCGTATAATTTGACTGCAGTCTCAATGTTTGAAACGTCAGTTACGATTGGTTCGATATTGTAACTTTTCATGCTGTCACAGGCGCCCATGCCCATGCCTCCGGCGATCAGCGCCTGGCAGTCTTTGATGGGCTCAGCCATACTGGCGTGCTTCCTCTGCGAGTCGGCATCGTAACCATGTGGACCTGTTGCGGCGCTATGTCCGCTTTCCTGGCTGGCGAAGTGGCGATGCCCCATCTTATCGCGCCTCTCCTTGCCGGTGATCTTACCGTTCTCCACGTCAAAGACCATGTAGTATTGCGCCCTGCCGAAATGCTGACAGATTGTAGTTTCATCGTCTGTGACCACTGCGATTTTCATAATTCATTTCTCCTGTTTTAATCAACAATCAATTTACACTGCAGGTTACCTGCATCATAGTCTACCTTTACTTTAACCTGCTTACCCTCGGAAAGCAGTCTCTCAGCCTCGCTTCGCAGCCTTTCAAGGTCCGGAGATTCCAGTAATGCCAGCAGAGCCTCATAGCGCTGCTGCAACTCCGCATCGCTGGACTGCTCACTAAGCAATGCGAAAAGGCAGTTGTTCAATTCTTTCTCAGCGAGGCACTTCAGGCACTTGCCCGGCACCTCGTTAGAAGTATAATTGGGTTCGAGGCTGATATTTTCCATTTGAATCACCGTCACCTGCTTAATTTTGTCGGTTTAATTCGCTCAGAATAAACACCGGCATTATCGAATTGTACAATAGGCCTGGAAAGCGGGCAAAAGTTAAAAGGTTATTCAGACAGAATATATTATGATCAAATGCATGATTCTTACTGCTCATATTTGTTGCGCTTCCGGTCTGCGACGTTCAGTTTGCTGCGGATCCATAGGTGTTACTGCGGGTTTTGAAGCTTCATATACGGTGAATACATTCTTGAATTCGAGAAAATGTCTTTTTATTTTATCTAAATCATTCGGATTTAAAGGTTTGACCGGACACGGCCTGAGAGGAGTATTGACCTGAACTTCATCGGCTGAAAACCCTCTAACTAATTCAGCCAATTCAGGGGCTTTTTGACGGTTTGTATTGATGAACATGATCTGGATAGCCAATTTTCCGGCAAATATGGAGCGAAATGACCTGATTCCTTCTGTGATCTGGTCAACAGTTAGTCGAAATACGGGCCTGTTAACAAGGTGTAACAGATTATCATCCGGCGCATCCAGTTTGGCAACTACTACATCCGCGCGTGCCAGGTCCTCACATACACCCGGTTCATGCATAAGGGATGAATTCGTTAATACAGCGATGGGAATATGTAGTGTTCGCCTGGCAATTTCAATGGCCGCACCCAGGTTCTTTGCTAGAGTTGGCTCGCCGACGCCGGAGAAAGTCACAAAATCTGCTTTTATCTGCGGAAGATGGTTAAGTTCTTGCCGAAGACTGTTTAGCGAAACAAATTCCTTTCTCTCTGACTGTCTGCTAACAGTCGCACCCAACTGACAATAGACGCAATCGAAGGAGCAGGTTTTCGCGTGTGTGGACACCATATCTATGCCAAGAGACCTGCCTAAACGCCAGGATGGAACGGGTCCGTAAATAATTGACATCAATAGCCTTTTAAAAAGATGATTCTGTTTTAGTTCCTACAATTACCAGAAAGCCTGCATCTGTATACTTGCTTCCAACAATATTACGCTTTACCATTGTTTTTTATAACTGCGTTTCCACTTATCGTGGCTGTATTCGTAATAATCAATGATTGCTTCTTTGAGCGTGTTGGCTGCCAGCAGGGCACAATGCTTGCTTTCCTCGGGCAGACCATTGAGGGCCCTCAGTATATCCTGCTGGCCTATCCTCATAGCTTCTTCCACCGGCTTGCCTTTAACCATTTCTGTGACCATGCTTCCCGCAGCTATGGTGGTTACGCAGCCATCGGTCATGAAGGTGGCTTCCGCTATGATTTTGTTGTCAACGCTTAACCAGATCTCCATCGTATCACCACACGGGCCTGTGACGCTGGCGTAGCCGCTGGCGATGTCTATGTTTCCCATATTTCTTGGCTTCAGGGCATGGTCAACCGTCTCATCGCTATAGATTTTATGCAGCTCTGTTACAAGCATCTGCTGATATTCTTCTCTGCTGACACGCATGGAACGCCCTCTACTCAAGCTTCTTCTGACAATGTACTTCTTCAACCCCGCGATTAGTGGTCGCAGACGTTATCGCCGGTCACAAGATTACCATTGAGATAATCGATAACTATCTTTTCAGGTTCGGCAGCCGGTGCACCCAGCAGTACAGTGATGCCGTTTTGCTGGAAAAGAGAAATAGCGCTGCCGCCCATGCCACCGGCGATCACAACCTGTACACCCTGTTTGGCCAGCCATGGCGGCAAAAGTCCCGGCTGATGCGCCGGTGAGGCGACCAGCTCTTTTCGAATGATACTCTTGCTCTTTTCATCGGCGTCGATCAGAGCAAATTGCTCGCAGTGGCCAAAATGTGCCGATAATATTCCTCCGTTTACGGGTATTGCATACTTCATGAAAAACTCCTTTTTTTATTTGATTATTTGATATCGGTATCCTTTATCTGTTATCTGTGGCACTGTCCTCCTGAAGAACAGGGAGGTTCATCACAGCGCTCGGTGCGCCCGCAGCATGTCTGCCCGCCCTGCGATTTCGCCGCAGTTCTGATCAGGCCCGGCATCGAAATCTGTTTACTTACGGAACTGCTACCGCAGGATGGGCATTTGAGATCGCTCGCGCCGTCCATTTCGTGCTTGAGTTCAAAACGGTGTCCGCAGTCTCCGCAGGCGTAATCATAAATAGGCATAATGTTCTCCTGACAATTAATCGGGTGATATAAGGTCTTCGATATTCTTCCAGAGCTGCTTGATCTCTCCGGCTGCCGGTCCTTCGTCGTACTCCACCAGCGGTACGCCATGTGCGACCGCACGGTTTACAGCCGTATCGAAGGGTATCTTTCCGGCTACCTTGATCCCGACGTCGGCGCAGTGTGCTTCTATTTTTGAGGCCTTCTCTTCATTGATATCATATTTGTTAATACACACTGTGGCGGGCACATTGAAATGGCGGCAGACTTCGATAACACGCTCCAAGTCGTGCACGCCCGATACCGTTGGCTCGGTAAACAGCAGCGCCAGATCGGCGCCGGAAAGCGATGAGATTACCGGGCAGCCAATGCCGGGAGGTCCGTCCGTGATAATAGTGGAATAACCTTTATCCTCGGTGATTTTTCTGGCCTGCTGTCTCACAAGTGCAACCAGTTTGCCGGAGTTCTCCTGCGCAATGCCCAGGCGGGCGCGTACCAGTGGTCCGTATTTGGTATCAGAAATATACCAGTGACCGGCCATGTTATCCTGCATGGTAACGGCGTTGACAGGACAGATACGTGCGCAGAAACCGCACCCTTCGCAAGAAGCGCGGCTGACCTGAAAGTTATGAATAGCATCAAACCGGCATAGTTCCTCACATAGGCCGCATTTAGTGCAGGTGCTTTTATCAATGTGGGCGATCTGGCCGCTCCAGAATTCCTCTCTTTGCTTATCGACAGGTTGCAGAAGCAGGTGCAGGTCGGCGGCGTCCACATCGCAATCCGCCATCACTTTATCATGCGCCAGAGCAGCAAAACAGCCGGCAATGCTTGTCTTTCCTGTTCCTCCTTTGCCGCTAAGCACAACGACTTCTTTCATGTAAAGCTTCCTTGATTTCGGTATATACATTCGTAAATGCATCCTGCCATTGCGGTATGCCCTCGGCCAGTATGACACCTTCGGAGTAGAGGTGGGCGATACCCCTGTCGAGCGGTATGTCGAGCAGGACAGGTATGCCTTTACGGATGCAATATTCATGTACCAGGGTTTCCCCGCTGACAGCACGATTG
>JAQTLG010000194.1 GCA_028715025.1 Dehalococcoidia bacterium
CCAACTTCGGCATTGTATGCCTCGACCTTTTTATTGTAGACGGCCAGCTTTGTCTCGAATTCACGGCTTTTTACCCTGTAGCTCTCGTAATATGCATAGTCCGGGGATGGATCCACGCTCAGGCTAATGAAGCCGAGCTCCCTGCCCTTCTCAACGTAAGCCACGCGGTCTCCGCCCGTGATGGATACAACGCCGCCGTCCTCCGCATCCTCCAGTTTGCGCAGCTCCAGTTCGTGCTCCAGGGCGGTCTGGCCTGTGGAGTCGGTGAAGACCAGGCCTCGGTCGGTGGTGTTGAAGGCGTTGACGGCGTGCCCGACCGGATGTCCGGCCAGGTCGATGCCCACCCAGGCCGCCCGGATGCCCGCTTTCTCCGCGTTGTTGTGCACATCCTGGGCAAACGCTCCGCACATGAAGTCGCCCTCCACATATTCCATCTCGTCCGTCCGGTCGGACTTCAGGAACGCCACGACCTGGTCCCAGGTGGGATCGGTGGCGGCTGGATTGTTATCAAGGACAACCCTGAAGCCATATGTGCCGTTGTAGGGCAACTGTTGCGTATTGGCCTGGCAGGCGGCAATACCAAGGGCCGACACCAGGGAGACCGCTAATACGGCAAGTGCACCCGGCCTGCTCATTTGCGCGTGTCCCGCATGCTGTAGACGCAGCCACAGTAGTTCTGGCGGTAAAGCTCCCAGCTCCTCGCCATCTCCATCGATCTCTTGAAACCGTCCTTCTTCTTGAAGTCCCTCGCCATGAAATGTTCTCCGCCGATCTCCACCCCAATGCGGTTGATCTCCGCCGCCTGTTTATGCGGGCTGATGGTCAACGTGGAGGTGAAAGCATCGGCCCCGGTTTCCAGCAAGAAGCCGAAGGTCTTTTCAAGGCGCAGACGGTAGCAGACGGAACAGCGCGCTCCGCCCTCGGGCTCATCGCCCATCCCCTTTGTCGCCGCATTCCAGTTTTCAACGTCATAGGGCCCGGCAACAAGCTCGAATTTCAGTTTTTCAGCCGCGCGCTGTGCGGCCTCCAACCTGAGACGGTACTCCTCTTCGGGGCAGATATTGGGATTATAGAAATAGCCGGTGACCTGATGCCCCTCCTGTAAAAGCACATCGGCGGCGCCCGCCGCGCAGACGCCGCAGCAAATATGCAGCACTACTTTCATCGGTTTAACGCTTACATGTGCGTCAGGATTTCTTTCCTTTTGTCCTTTCCTCCAACCGCTTCTGAATCCTGGTGATAAAGTCGGGATCGGAGAAGCCCAGGCTCTGCGCCATGCCGGCGCATTCCAGACCGTCGGCCACGCTCATGTTCATACTCATATCGATGTTACGCTTGGCCAGGCCCACGCCGATGGGGCCGTTGTTTGCTATCTCTTTGGCCCAGGCGATACCGGTTTTCTCCAGGTCCTCCAGCTTGACCACCTCGTTGATCATGCCCCAGCGCTCGGCCTTCTCGGCGCCGATAGTCTTGCCGGTCAGTATCAGCTCCTTGGCCCTGCCCACTCCCACTATACGAGGCAGACGCTGGCTGGCGCCGTCGTCGGGGACCAGGCCCATGACCACCTCGGGTATGCTGAATGTAGCCTCGGGGCTGCAGATCCTCAGGTCGCAGGCCAGCACCATCTCGCAGGCGATGCCGAAGCAGAAGTTGTGGATCACGGCGATGACCGCCTTCTCGAGGTACTCGATCTCGTTGTAAGCCCGCTGCGCCATCCTGACGAACTTGCGGATATCCTGCTGGCTCCCGCCGGCCTGGAAGGCAGTGAGGTCGGTCCCCGCCGAGAATCCCTTGCCCTCGCCCGAGAGCAGCACAGCCCCGACACTGGGCCGGGCCGCCACCTCTGCGAAACATTTCTCGATGTCCCAGAACATCTGGGGATTCATAGCGTTCCTTTTATCAGGCCTGTTCAGTTTTACGTGGAGAATGCCGTCCTTTTCTGTGCAGGCAAGAGTCTCGAATTGCATGATGCGATCTCCTTAATAATTATTATGGGACTGATGTCACCCGGTCCGTACAGCAACCCTAATTAAAATAGCTGCCGCAGCCACGGAATGTCAAGCACATATCCGCTACCGGACAGCTATTCACCGGATTGTTGACGGCTTGTTAAGGAGAACGGTTGCCGTGAATAACCGGCCGTTATCAGGACTTCTTGGCCTTTACCCTGTCCATGAAGCGCTGCTCGATCCTCTTGATAAAGCTGGGATCCGAAAAAGCCGCGCTCTGGGCCAGTCCCGCGCATTCCAGCCCGTCGTGTATGCTCATGTTCATGCTCATATCGATGTTGCGCTTGGACAGGCCCACGGCGATCATACTGTTGTTCATGATTTCCCTGGCCCAGGCGATGCCGGTTGCCTCAAGGTCTTCAAGCTTGACGATCTCGTTGACCAGCCCCCACCTCTCGGCCTTCTCGGCGTCAATGGTCTTGCCTGTCAGGATAAGCTCCTTGGCTCTGCCCACGCCCACCACGCGCGGCAGCCTTTGACTGCCTCCGCCGTCAGGCACCAGCCCCATATTTACCTCGGGTATGTTGAAGGTGGCGTCCGGCGTGCATATCCTCAGGTCGCAGGCCAGCGCCAGTTCCAGCGCTCCGCCGAAGCAGTAGCTGTGTATGAGGGCGATGACGGGCTTCTCCAGCAGCTCAATCTCATTGAACATGGCCTGGAAAAATTTGCGTATTTGGCGGCGCAGGTCCTGCTGCCCCCAGCCTGCCTGAAAGGCGGTGAGGTCGGTACCACCCGAGAAGCATTTCCCCTCGCCGGACAGCAGCACGACTTCTACGGAGGCCTGGGATGCCACATCGGCGAAACACTGCTTGATATCCCCGATGATCTGCCAGTTAAGCGCGTTTCTCTTCTCAGGCCTGTTCAATTTTACATGCAGGATGTGGTCTTTCTCGGTGTATGATACTGTTTGATACTGCATTTCCCTCTCCTTTTCATATTTCTTTTAAGCAGGTAAAGGCCCCGTCTTTCAACCGGATTCGCCCGCATGCGGCCTGGGCGGCCTGCAGAACAGTATGAGCACCACCCCGATCAGCCCGCCCGCAGATGCGATGAGCATGGCCGCATCGTAATTGCCGTAGTTGTCGAACATAAAGCCGGCGAAGGCAGGCGATGTGAACTGGAAGATGGAGTTGATCGGATTGGTGATCCTGCTGATGCTGGGGAAGTGTGCCGCCCCGAAGTAGTTGCCCACTATTAGCGGCGTTGCCACATAGGCCGCCCCGAAGCCGAAGCCCGACAGCAGCGGGAAAATATATACAGCCCACAGAGTATCTTTCGATGCGATGGTGAAAAGCACACCGCCCACCAGCAGCGAGAAGCCGGCGATGGCTATCAGATACCGGCTCTCTATTTTCTCGCCCAGGAACGATATGCTCAGGCGTCCGATGATGCTGCAGGCCAGTATCAGCCCGTAGATGAAGGCTGGGTGGAATATAAGCTGCGGGTCGGTGGGCGAGAAGCCGCGGTCAAGCATATGGGCGGGTGTCTGAGTCAGCACGGCCTGCCAGAGGAAGTAAATCAAGCCCGTGGCACCCACGATCAGCCAGAGTGCGCGGGTTCTGACGGCGTCCCGGAAACTCCAGTTAACGGGCGTGCGGTATGTCTTGACCGTCCTGTGCCTGGCATGGGCGATGGCCGCCTGCTCGGACTGGGGAGATAAGCCGTCAGGATGCTGCCCCAGGTCCTCGGGACGGTTGCGCACGGCGATCAAGGCTATGGCGGCGCCGGCCAGGCAGGCCAGCGCTATGACGTACCAGCCCACACGCCAGTCTCCGCCGGAGCTGACGATGAAACTGCTTACGATCTGCGGGTAGATAAAGCCGCCGATGGCGCCTCCACCCAGCACCAGCCCCAGCGCCAGCGCCCTGTGCACGTTGAACCACAATAGTACCAGTGCCTGCACGGGCACGACAGAACTGAAGGAGAGCCCCAGGCCCACGAAGAAACAGAGGGCCCAGTACATGATGGGATACGAATGCCCGAATACGGTCATGCATATCTGCGCCAGCCACGCCATCAGCATACAGAACACCGTGATGATCGCGCCGCCGATGGCCAGCGTCTTCCTGGGGCCGAAACGGTTGATCAGCAAGGGTATGGCCAGCGCGCCCATGCCCAGCATGATGCCGATGATGGAGTAGCCGACGTTAACCTCACCGCGCTGCCAGCCCAGGTCCTGGGCCATAAAGGGGTAGATGACGGGCGGACCGTAAAGGGCAAATCCGATGGGGATGGAGTATACCAGGCAGAGGATGGGAAGCAGCCACCAGCCGTAAAAACCGCTG
>JAQTLG010000195.1 GCA_028715025.1 Dehalococcoidia bacterium
CGTTTTGATTGCTTGACGTGCAGTTGAAACGAATATAAACTAAGCGCAAGCGCAATCAGGGGAGGTATATGCATGTCTTCTGCTAAAAGTCGTCACGGCTGGTGGACCGCTATCATTATCTGCGTCATTGTCCTGCTTATCATTATTACACCCCTTTCGCTTTACGCCACGGCAAATGTCGAGACAAAGGACCTCGACGATACAGCCCGCGCTCAGGCGGGAGGTTCATACGTCGAGCTTCCCGAGGGCGTGACACATTATGAGATGACGGGGCCCGAGGACGGCCAAGTTGTGGTTCTGGTGCACGGCGCTACGATTCCTATGTATTTGTGGGACGCACAGGTGGAGGCGCTTACCAAAGCCGGCTACCGGGTGCTCCGCTATGATATGTATGGTAGAGGTTACTCGGACAGGCCGGATGGGGACTACAGCCAGGCGTTCTTCCGCAAACAGCTACTGGACCTGCTGGACGCGCTCAAGCTAAAGCAGCCCGTGGACCTTGTGGGTGTCTCCATGGGCGGTGCCATGGCGGTGGACTTCACGGCCAGCTACCCCGACCGTGTCAAAGACCTGGTGCTGATTGCACCGATGATCAACTCGCTCAAGAACGACACCAATTTCAAGCTGATGAGGATACCATTGCTGGGAGAGTTCCTTACACGGCTGATAGCGGTCAAGGTCATGTCGGACCGGGCAGCCCAACTCATGCAGAAATCGCCTAAAGCTGCAGAGTACGCCAGGCAGTTCAAGGACCAGACCCAGTTCAAGGGCTTCGAGAAGGCATCGCTGGCCGCGGCCCGCAGCGATGCTTGGGCCGACTACACGGCCGACTATGAAAAAGTCGGCAAGCAGGACCACAGGATCCTGCTGATCTGGGGCACGCAGGATAACGACATCTCCCCTGAGATGGTGGAGTCCATGCGGAAGGCGCTGCCCAACGTTGAATTCAAGCAGCTTGACGGCATCGGACACGATCCCCAGGTGGAAGTACCCGACCAGGTCAACAGCCTGATTCTGGACTTTTTAAAGCAGCAATAATATTAAGGAGGTCCCAAATGCCTGAAAAGAAATTTAAGTACCTGAGCAAGGAGTGGGCGGATGAGGTCGCCAGGAGATGCAAGAAAAACCTTACACCCGAGAAAATGAAGAACATCACTTCATCTATGATTACCATCTACAACAAGTGCCCGGACGGTAAGACCAGGACCGTTTATTACAAGCTGGTGAAGGGGGTGGTTGAGACAGTCTCCGTCGTGGAAGGCAAGCCACCCCAGGCCGAGTTCTCCATCACGTCCGATTACGAAGTTTTCGCTAAAATCTCGCGGGCGGAGCTTAAGGCGCGCGCCGCGCTCATGTCCGGCAAGATGCTGCTCAAAGGTAACCTGGTAAAGGCGCTGACCCTGTCTCCCACCGTCGACCGGCTGAACGAGGTTATCGCTACCGTTCCAACGGAGTATTAATATCTGGAGGACTAAAATGCCGAAAAAGAGACTGGCCAAGGATGACCCCTATTTCATAGATAATCCCAAGAGAGTCAAGGCTGTTCAGAAGGAGATGGCCAAACAGGGCATCGATGTTTACCTGGGCTCACGCCTGCGCACCATGTCATGGATACTCGACGCCTTTTGCCCCTGGCGCACCTATGTGGTTATCCCTCCCGAGGGGCTGCCTACTGCCGTCACATTTGTCATTGACGCCGCGCGAGTGGCCGACGAGTCCTGGCTGGATGAAGACCATGTCATCGGCTACGGTCCGATGGGCGGACAGGACCAGGTGGCCCTGCTGAGCATGTTGATGAAGCCCTACCTGAAGGGTGGGAAGGGCGTCATCGGCATGGAGACAGGCATGGGCAACTACCTGCCCGAGGGGCACCTGACCCTTTTCGAGTTCGTTATGCTCAAGGCGGCAATGCCCAAGGCCACCTTCAAGAACGCCCACGATATCATCGACCGGCTCTCCCTCATCAAGGACGAGGGCACCATCAACCGTTTCCGCGAAGCTTCACGTATAGTCGATGTCGGCCATAAGGCCGTATACGCCGCTATCAAGAACGGCGGCTTCCAGAAGATGACCGAGACCGAGGTGGGGGGCCTGGCTGCCTATGCCATGCGCAAGGCAGGCAGTGAGTGGGAATGGTCCTTCACGGGCGGCAATGAGATCGCCTCCGGCTACAGGTCCGGCCTTGCCGCGGGCGCCTGCACACCTGCCAGCAGGAGGAATCTCAAGGCAGGAGACCCCCTGATGGTGGACCTGCACGCCATGTACAGACTGGGCCTGGGCGACCATTCACATAACTATTTCCTGGGCAAGGCCACCAAGCGCCAGCTATGGCACGCCAAGAATTTCGTGGACCTCATGAAACAGGTGCTTATCACCTACAAGGCCGGTATCACACCCACCAGGCTGGCCGACGAGATGCTGGCCTTCGCGGAGGAGAGGGGTTTTCAGGATTACCTGGTGCCCGGTTTCGAGCACGGCATCGGCATGATGGGCGACGAATGGCGCATCGGGCTCAATGACGGCCCCTTCCAATACTGGACCAATCCCGAGCATGTCTATCGGAAGAACGAGATGCTGATCTGCGCCGTGCAGTACGCCTGTCCCGAGGAAAATATCGGCTTCCGCTACGAGAATCCCATCCTGATAAAAGAAAAGAACTGCGAGGCCATGTCCAAATTCCCTCTGAGCATCAATGTCGTATAGGGGCTAGCCGTGGGGGCGTTGCTTTAGCTGCGCCCGCTATTCGGGCGGACCTGAAGGTCCGCCCCTACATTATTTCCCGATTCCTAGGGCGGGTTTAAAAACCCGCCCTTACGGATTTACATCAGGCTACTTAAACTCGTTGCGGCTTATAGTCGTAAGCACGATGGCCAGCACTCCCAGCACAAAACCCCAAAAGAAAAAGGTGAAGCTGCAGAAGAATGCAGCGATGGAGCCGGCCAGGGCAAATCCCCACGACTTCTTAACGATATTCGCTATGCCGCCCGCCACAGCCAGGATGGCCAGTATGATAATGGGGACGGAGATGCTGAACAAAACAGTAGAGATCCAGGCCGGGATATCAGGTATAACACTGGTTATCCCTCCTGCAATAAAAAGGACAATCACTACACACAGTGCCCACACGCCGGCAATTATATCCAGGATGCCGGCCGTGGTTGACAACCATTTACTCTCCATTGATTTACCTCCTGCCTTATTGACCTGTACCTGATATCAATATTATAACCACAATGCGCAGCCATTACTTCTTTTTCCTGAACGGCGAGTAAAGTTCCTCGTCTTTTCTCAGTTCGACTATCCTGTCGCGCAACAAAGCGGCTCTCTCGAACTCCAGGTTCTTGGCCGCTTTTTTCATTTGAGTTTCAAGGTCCTTTATCAACCTGGCGACCTCATCGGGTGGCACGTGTCCGGCTTCGTATTTCCCTCTCTGCTCTGCCACCACTTTCACCCGTTCGGTGATGTCTTTGACCGCCTTCTTGATGCCCTGCGGTGTTACGCCGTGTTCCTTATTATAATTCTCCTGTATCTTGCGCCGGCGGTACACTTCCTCGATGGCGCTGCTCATTGAGCCTGTCAGTTTATCGGCATACAGGATCACGTGTCCGTCGACATGTCTGGCCGCCCTGCCCATAGTCTGGATCAGCGCATCCCTTGACCTCAAATATCCTTCCTTATCCGCATCGAGTATAGCCACCAGGCTGACTTCAGGTAAATCGAGCCCCTCGCGCAGCAGGTTGATGCCCACCACCACATCGTAAACTCCCAGGCGCAGGTCACGCAAAATCTCCACACGCTCAAGTGTATCGACCTCCGAATGCAGGTAATGTGTTTTTACATCCATCTCCTTCAGGTAATCGGCCAGCTCCTCGGCCATTTTCTTGGTGAGCGTTGTCACCAGACAGCGCTCACCCTTGCCCACGCGCGTCTTTATCTCATGGATAAGGTCATCGACCTGCCCTTTGGTAGGCTTGATCTCAATGGTCGGCTCCAGCAGGCCCGTCGGCCTGACCAGCTGCTCCACCACCTGTTGGCTGTTGGCATGCTCATACGGCCCGGGAGTAGCCGAAACGAAGACAGCCTGTTTGATCAGCTTCTCGTACTCCGGAAAATTGAGGGGACGGTTATCCAGCGCGGAGGGAAGCCGGAAACCGTAGTCGATCAGGGTTTTCTTGCGGCTCATATCTCCGCCGTACATTCCTCGCACCTGCGGCAACGTCATATGTGATTCATCAACGAACAGGATAAAATCCTCAGGAAAATAGTTGATCAGAGTCCAGGGCGGG
>JAQTLG010000196.1 GCA_028715025.1 Dehalococcoidia bacterium
CAGGCCATGATCTCCGGCAGCGAGCTGCTGCGCAGGATATCGGACGCCGGTATGCGCGCGCTGGGCCAGTACGGGCAGCTCGCTTTCGGCTCCCCGAGAGCGATCGTGAATGCGGAGATGTTCAGGAGCTACCTCGCATCGCTGTCCATCGGCGTGGGTGGAGTCACCAACGAGATACAGCGCAATCTCATAGCTATGCGGGGGCTGGGCCTGCCGCGAAAATAGCGTTCTCGTAATAACGTGAGGTGTGCCGGGCATATGGATTTTCGCCTAAGCGAAGCTGAAAACAAATTCAGGCAGGAGGTCGAGAAGTTCATACTCGATGAGATGCCGCACAGCTATGTCGAGAAGGACCTCTACTGGCCCGGGGGCTATGGGGCCATCAGTGAGTTTGAGGTACGCGATCCGGAAGTGGAGAAGTTTCGACACAAAATGGGTGAGCGAGGATGGCTTACCATGGCCTGGCCCAAAGAATACGGGGGTGGCGGCCGCTCGTTTGTGGAACAGGCTATATTTTTTGATATCGTCAGCTATTACGGCGCTCCCGGTATGGATGTCTCTACGCTTATCTCCGGCCCGACCATCCTGCGCTTCGGCAGCGAGGAAATGAAACAGGAGTGGATCCCCAAAATAGTTAAAGGCGATCTCAAGTTCTGGCTGGCCTACAGCGAGCCCAACGCGGGCTCAGACCTCGCAGCCATCCAGACCAGGGCGGTCGAAGACGGGGATTACCTGGTGGTCAACGGCCAGAAGATATGGAGCAGTGGTGCACACGTATCGGACTGCGGCTGGATGGTGGCCAGGACGGACATGGATGCCCAACCGTATAAAGGTACAGCTTTATTTATCGTTGACAACAAAACGCCGGGCATCACCATCAGGCCTATTATCAATATCGACGGCTTCCACTCGTTCAATGAGGTGTTTTTCGATAACGTCAGGGTGCCTAAACGCAACGTGGTAGGCGAAATGAACATGGGCTTCTATTATCTTATGGTGGCGCTGGATTTCGAGAGGCTGGTCATATCTATGGGAGGCTTCCGCCGGCGTTTCGAGGACCTGCTGAAATATGCCGGGGAAACCAGGCGTAACGGCAGACCATTAAGCCAGGACGCGAGGATCAGGGCGAAGTTGGCTGAGCTGGCCATCGAAATCGAGATCGCCTACGTGCTGTACTACCGCACCGCCTGGATGATGGATAACAACCTCTTCCCTAATATCGAAGCCTCCGAGATCAAGCTGGTGACCACTATCCTCAGCAGGAAGCTGGCCGATGTCGGACTGGAGATAATGGGGCCCTTCGGGCAGCTCTGGCCCGGCTCCGATCACGCGCCGCTCAAAGGCAGGTTCTCGCTGGGCTATCTGGATTCCTTGTCGGCCGTCATCGGCGCGGGCACATCGGAGATACAGAGGAATATACTGGCCCAGCGCGGGCTCGGCCTCAAGCGCAAATAAAACAGCGGTATATCGACAAATATTAAAACCGGGAGGGACAAAGATGGATCTGGGATTGAATGAAGAACAGGAGATGTTGAAGAAATCGGCGCGCGAATTCCTGGTCAAGGAATGCCCCAAGAAGCTCGTGCGCGAGCTGGATGAGAGCGAGACGGGCCTTTCGAAGGACCTCTGGAAAAAGATGGCCGGGCTGGGTTGGATGGGTTTGCCCTTCCCCGAGAAATATGGCGGAAACGGCGGCAGCCTGCTCGACCTCACCGTACTGCTGGACGAGATGGGCTATAACATAGTGCCCGGGCCTTTCTTCTCCTCCGTCGTTCTGGCGGGCCTCACCCTGCTCGCGGCGGGTAGTGAAAAACAGAAGGAAACGTATCTGAGCAAGATATGTTCCGGCGATATGATCATGACGCTGGCGCTGACCGGGGTGGAGGGGACATATTCCCCGGCCTCGCTCGATACGGAAGCCAAAGCATCGGGTAAGGATTATGTTTTAAATGGGACCAAGATGTTTGTGCCGGATGCCAACGTGGCCGATTACCTGCTGGTGGTGGCGCGCACCAAAAAGAGCTCCGATCCGGAGGACGGTGTCAGCATCTTCCTGGTTGATGCGAAAAACGCCGGCCTGAAGGTTACCCTGCTTAAAACGCTTGCCAGGGACAAGCTCTGCGAAGTGTCCTTCAATGATGTCAAGGTGCCTGCAGAGAACCTTGTGGGAAAGCTGAACGGCGGCTGGCCGGTCATCAAATCCATACTGAGGAAGGCCACTGTCTGTAAATCCGCCGAGATGGTGGGAGGCGCCCAGGCCTCGCTGGATATGGCGGTCAGCTATGCCAAGGAGAGGGTCCAGTTCAACCGTCCCATCGGCGCCTTTCAGGCCATTCAGCATTACTGCGCGAATATGGTCACCGATGTGGACGGCTCGCGCTTCATAACCTACAAGGCGGCCTGGACCGAGAGCGAGGGTCTGCCCGCCGATATGGAGGTCTCCATGGCCAAAGCGTGGACCAGCGATGCGTTCAAGCGGGTGGCCGTGCTGGCCCACCAGATATTCGGCGCCATCGGCTTCACCATGGACCACGATATGCACCTTTACTTCCGCAGGGCCAAGGCGGGCGAAATAGTCTACGGCGATGCGGACTACCATCGTGAGAACGTGGCCGTGCAGCTCGGGCTGTAACTATCAATTTCAACGCGTAAACAAGCGGGCGGTCTTATGACCGCCCGCTATTGTTATGCCCGCGCTTCTCCATAAACCGATTGCAGCTTTGCGGATACTTAATTAATGCATGTGAAGCTGGATTTTTGGCGTTCCCATAGATTAGAATATAGCGTTTTGAAAAGGACAAGCGAGTTGCCACAGAACATGAAACGCCCTGAGCTGGATTATATCTTTCATCCGCGGTCCACAGCCGTGGTGGGCACCCTGCCGGATTCACTCAACAAATTCAAGCTGGGCAACCAGTTCATCAGGATGCTGCTCGAGTACGGGTACAAGGACCCGCTGTACCCGGTCGGAGAGGGCGAGGGGGACGTTTGCGGTATCAAGATATATCAAAGCATCAGCGAGATACCAGGTCCCGTCGACTACGTAATCAGCGCCGTCCAGAGCAAGTATGTCCTTCAACTCGTGGAGGAATGCGGCAGAAAAGGCGTCAGGGTGATGCACTTCTTCACCTCCGGTTTTAGCGAGATCGAGGACAAGTCAGGTCAGGAGCTGCAGGAACAGATGGTGGGCATCGCCCGCCGGTACGGGATTCGTGTTATCGGTCCGAACTGCATGGGCATCTACTGCCCGGAGTCCGGCCTGGCCTTCGGCATGAATTTTTCCAAGAAACCCGGCAGCGTGGGATATCTGGCCCAGAGCGGCGGGCAGTGCATCATCGGTGTCAGGGAAGCCAACCGGCGCGGCATAGATTTCAGCAAGGTGATCAGCTACGGCAATGCCTGTGATATCAACGAGTGCGACCTGCTGGAGTATTTGACGGATGACCCCGCTACGCATGTAATCACCGCTTACATCGAGGGCACCAACCAGGGACCACGCCTACTCAAGGCTTTGAGGAGGGCCGCCGATACTAAGCCGGTCATCGTATTTAAATGCGCGGACACGGGAGGTGGCTCGCAGGCGGCAGTGTCCCATACAAGCGCTATCGCAGGATCAAGCCTGACCTGGGATGCGCTGCTGCGCCAGACCGGCGCCATCAGGGTCTACAACGTCCAGGAGATGTTCGACGTGGTCACGGTGCTTCAACGCTGCCCCGAGATCACCGGTTTGAGGGCGCTGGTCGTCGGCCACGGGGGCGGCTCCTGCGTGCAGGCCTCCGATGACTGCTGCCGCGCGGGCCTCACCATGCCTCTGCTGCCGCCGGAATTTCGTCAGGCCCTTTGGAACATATACAAGTTCGATGCAGGCAATATCTTTAAAAATCCTCTTGACATAAATCCTTACTGGGGCGTCGATAAGGCCAGGGAGGCCCTGACTGCCGTGGGTAGCTGGGATGGGGTGGACCTGATTCTACTGCATTCCACGCCCGAACAGGACCCCTTTGTGCCGCGCGAATTTCAGTTCAAGCTACATACGGACGCCCTCGTGGGCTGGGGTGAGGTCGCGTCCAAGCCCGTTGTGATGGCCATGAACGTCAATACCGCACCCGGCGATGACGGCCTTCCCGAGAAATCATTTCAGAGGTTGCTCGATGCGGATTTCGCCGCATTCCCCACCGTCGTCCGGGCTGCCACTGCCCTGGTCCGCGCCTACAACTATTACCGTCGCCGCAGGGGCGGCAGGCGAGATTCTGTGTAGTCAGCCCCGACAACCCTCATATAAACCC
>JAQTLG010000197.1 GCA_028715025.1 Dehalococcoidia bacterium
GGAACATGGCCGATAATCGCTCAGTCGCGGTTTGAAAAGGTAAATCCCGCATGATAATCAAAAACGGAGGGGAGTTATGAAACTAACTCGTGAATACAAGAGGTTCTGCCTGGTCTTATTGATAAGCATACTGATTGTCTGCTGGTCAGGATGTTCCGGCGCAGGCACACAGGGCCTGGTTCAAGGATACCCTATTGATTCCAGCGTACAAACGACGCTCCAGAAGACGATTGTGCCCGGCACAATAGCTCCGGGCAGTTCTATCGAACTTTCAGCTATTTCACAATACGGCAAATACGGCTATGGCAACTGGACGACCGGCCAGGGTCTGCCTTCCGATCCCCGCACCGATACCATGCCGGCAGGTTATACAGGTACATCTGTCACCAATAAAGTAAAACTCCTGAATTTCTTCGCTTTTACCGACATCCATATCACCGATAAGGAGTCTCCGGCCCAGCTGATCTATCTTCAACAATTGTATTACCCGACCCTCCTTCCACCCCCCCTTGACGCGATGGGCCACACTCCCTGGTTTTGGGAGACCTCGGTATATTCACCGGTTATGCTGTATACAACCCATGTTCTTGATGCAGCAGTCCAGACCATAAATGCGCTTCACAAACAAAATCCATTCGACTTCGGGATCTCTCTGGGCGACGCTGCCAACCAGACCCAGTATAACGAACTCAGATGGTACATCGATGTCCTTGACGGCAAGGTTATCACCCCGAGTTCCGGCGCCCATCTCGGAGCCGATACAATCGATTATCAGAAACCTTTCAAGGCGGCGGGGATTGATAAGACCATCCCCTGGTATCAAGCTCTGGGCAACCACGATCATTTCTGGATAGGTTCTCTGCCAGTCAACATTTTCCTGCGACAGGCCCTCATCAGCGACACCGTCATAGCTGCGGGAGATGTCCTCCTGAACCCCACCAATATCAACAACCCTATGTTTTACATGGGCGTACTCGACGGCTCGACACCCAACGGCGATATTAAAAACGCAGGGCCTGTCGTAACGTTCAACAATCCTCCCCAAGTTGTACCCGATCCGGACCGCCGTTCGCTTTTGAGAACGGAGTGGATTAATGAGTTTTTCACAACAACTTCAAACCCGGTAGGTCATGGATTAAACCTGGTCGACCCCAAACAGGAAAAAGGCTTTGCCTGTTATAGCTTCCTGCCGAAGTCGAATGTGCCGATCAAGGTTATCGTGCTCGACGACACGCAATCAGAAACCGATATGGATACCAGCATCCACGGGCACGGTTTTCTTGACCAGGCACGTTGGGACTGGCTCAAGAAAGAGCTTGCGGATGGTGATGCTGCCGGTCAGCTCATGATCATTGCCGCGCATATACCGATAGGCGTCCAACCCGACGGCACCTTTACAGAATGGTGGACAGATCCTCAAAATGCCGTAAATATTAACGGACTGATTGCGGAACTTCACAATCATCCGAATCTCCTCATGTGGATCGCCGGACATCGTCATCTCAATACGGTTAAAGCCTTCCTGACAGACGATCCCGCCAGGCCTGAGCGCGGCTTCTGGCAGGTTGAAACTTCGTCGTTAAGGGATTTCCCCCAGCAGTTCCGCACTTTTGAAATCTTCCTTAACAGCGACTATACCATTTCAATTGTCACGACCGACGTTGATCCTGCAATCAAGGACGGAACACCTGCCGCGACATCGCGTAAATATGCTGTCGCAGCCCAGCAGATAGCCGGAAACAATCTAAGTCCCAATAATCCCGGTTCGGATCCAACCAGTGTGGGTTATCCAACCAGTCCGGACCCGACTATCAAGCCGATGCTTAATGGTTCCTATGATGCAAAGCTTTTCAAGCAATTGAGCCCTGCAATGAAGTCTAAAATGCAGGCATTGTTCCCATAAACAGTTTTGCGACTAAAAGGGTTCGGTGGCAGTGACTGAGTGACCAGAGGCTTATTATCAGTCTATTAACATCCTTGCGGATTTCATCTTACCGGGAAAGGTGAAATGTGGAGGAGCCGTAGTATAATTACCTGGAAACTAATGAAGTGAAGAGATGGTGTCGTAATATGAAAAACATAATTATGCAAGGGTTTCTGATTCTCATCGTTTTGCTTGTCACAGTGAGTACCGTAGCTACCGGCTGTACTTCCACCGCGGACACAGCCCAGCAAAAGGTCAGTTCGCAGGAAGCTCAGCAAATCGCCTACGATGCCACGGTATACGGCTTCCCGCTGGTCGTAATGGACCTGACCCGGCAGGTCATGACGGCAGTCCCGGCGCCCAACGCGTACGGGTCACCGGTCAACCAGTTCGGCAATAAGAAGGTCTTTCCGGATGCGACATTTACTAACGTGGTCAATCCTAACGCCGATACGCTTTATTCATCGGCCTGGATAGACACCTCAAAAGAACCTGTTATCCTTACAGTGCCTGACACTCACGGCCGCTACTACCTGATGCCCATGTTTAACTGCTGGACGGATTGTTTTGCCTCGCCGGGTTCACGCACCACGGGCACCGGAGCCGGCGATTTCGCCATCACCGGCCCAAACTGGAGTGGTAAGCTGCCACAGGGCCTCAGGGAGATGAAGTCTTCCACGCGGTGGGTCTGGATAGTCGGTCGCATCGCCTGCGCCGGCCCTTCAGACTACGAGAACGTCTGGCAACTTCAGGACCAGCTGAAGCTGACGCCGCTTTCTGCCTGGGGCACCGATTATGTGACGCCGGCTGCTGTTCCGGTAGATCCCAACGCTAATACCAAAGTCTCTCCTCTTAACCAGTTGCTGGCCATGGATGCAGCCGGCTATTTCAACGATGTCTGCCGGTTGATGGTTGACAACCCGCCCTATGAAGCGGATGCGCCTATGCTGGCCAGAATGGCAGAGATAGGCATCAAGCCCGGGTCAGACTATAATTCATATTTTGCCGGGCTGGATGATAGCGTTAAATCGGCAATACAGGCCGGTCATCAATCCGCCCTGGCTCAAATTCCTGCAGCAGATATGGGGAATACAACAAACGGGTGGCAGCTCCCATACGGTACCGGCGATTACGGGACTGACTATGCGTTAAGAGCAGCTATAGCTTATCGGGGATTGGGCGCCAATCTAATTGAGGATGCATTCTATGCATCGGCTTCAACCATTGGCGACGGGGCTAAATTATCCAGTGATAACAAATATATTCTTCATTTCAGCAGGGATGAAATACCGCCGGTGAACGGCTTCTGGTCGCTTTCCATGTACAACGACAAGATCATGTTCGTTGACAATCCGATCAACAGATACAGCCTGGGGTCATTAAGCGATCCGCCCCTGGCAAAGAATCCTGACGGTTAGATCGACATATATATACAACGTGATTCACCTGACTCTGCCAGAATGCCCAACTGGCTGCCGGCCCCGTCCAGCGGCAGCTTTCAGATGACGCTGCGCCTGTACTGGCCGCAGGAGCAGGTAATTGACAAGTCCTGGATACCGCCGGCAGTGCAACCGGTTGAATAGAGCCCGGACATCTGAAAAATGTCAGGCTGCTTCTCACAGCCTGAAGCTACACAGATCATGCCAACGGCATCAAGTAGCCTTCTATCGATACTCCTTATATATTGACCGATATTAATCAGGCCTATATACTGATAGTTAACATTCACTTACATTTTCTATTATCAATAAACCTAAATCAATCTTGTAGTGCAGGAGGTTGCAGTGAAAATAAGTGTCATATCTAAAATATTGGCAGTGGTGATTATCCTGGCTTTATTGCTCGTATCCGTGCCTGTTGTCGCAGACGCCGGTCTCACAAGCGGATACGCAAAAATAAAAGACTGGGACAAGGCCCATGAAGCCTTCAGTTTCTCATCGGGTCAAGTTGCCTGGGGCAGCGGCGACTTCTTTATTTCACCCAGAGGAATTCATGTTTTTGAATCTCCCGGCATCATTGATATGGGTTTGGTATATCTTGACGATGTAGGCGAGGCGCCGGCAACGGGATATGTGGAGATGGCGGCACCGGTTGACGGGCATACATACGTTGTACGATCGCAGGGAAAGTACGGCAAATTCTACCTTGAGGAAACCTATGATTGGCTGGACCCCGTTGCGTATGGGATTTCATGGGTGTATCAGACCAATGGCACGAGGACTTTCGAAGGCTCCTCTTCTCCCGCTCAGCCAACTACCTCGGGTCAAACGGGTACCGGTGCAGCAACGGGTTGCACTTATGAGCAGTACATAG
>JAQTLG010000198.1 GCA_028715025.1 Dehalococcoidia bacterium
CCTGGGACTGCCTTGACATCTTTGCACCGATCACCACAGCCGGCGTAAAATTCACCCTCGAGCCGACCTCGCTCAAATACTGCGGCTGCTGCACGCTCGACACCAACACCACCCTCTACGCCATTGATGACGAGAGCGGCAACTGGCAGTACATTGCAGGCCTGAGGAATAACTACAATGCCGCAAGGCTCCTCGGCCGCATGTGGAACTTCGCCGGATTCGTCCCGGCGCTTGACCTGACCGGATTCGGCTATGCCCCGGTTATCAGGCGCGGCATGCTCTGGGCTTACACTGACTGCCTGGCCAAGAAGGGCCCCATCCTGAAGAGCCCGGCTGACCAGTACCTGGTGGGCGCCGACCCGGTAACGGGCCGCAACCAGCAGATCGACCTGAGCTGGGAACAGCTCTGTCTGAGCACCTGGTACCAGCTCCAGATCGCCAAGGACGCAGCGTTCACACTGAGGATCAATCCTTTCGTGAACAACGCTAACGTCATCAGCTCCGTAACCGGATCCCTCCTACTGCAAATGGACGCCACCAACATGACTTCACCGGCTGCCTGGATAGCTCCGGGTGCGCTGCCTGAAGCCGGCGCCATCTACTACTGGAGGGTACGCTCCGCACGTTCAGCCACCGGCCAGTTCGCGGCCAGCCCTTGGTCAGAGGCACGCAGCTTCACCGTCAAGGCGGGATTCATCGTCAACACCCCGTACTACGGCGTACAGTTGCTGGCCCCCAACAACGGCTGCCTCGGCTGCAAAGTAAAGCCAGCCTCCTTCTCATGGAGCCCCTGGAAAGAGGCCACCAAGTACCAGTTCGACCTCGCCAAGGATCCTGAGTTCAAGAGCCTGGTCGTAACCGCCACCACCACCACCACCGGTTACGAGTACGACGGCACCCTGGACTACAGCACCAACTACTTCTGGCGTGTGAAGGCCCTTGAAGTCAATGGCCAGAACATCCCGAGTGATTGGTCCGCCACCTTCAGCCTGCAGACTGAAGCGGCTCCGGAACCTCCGGCGCCTGCACCTTCAGAGCCTGCAACCCCGCTGTGGGTCTGGGTCATCATCGCCATCGGCGCCATCCTCGTGATCGTCACCCTCATCCTCATCTTCAAAACTCGCAGGGTGTAATCACTACCACATAGGCACTCGATAGCACTGAGAGGGGCGGCGCAAGCCGCCCCTCTCTCTTTTTCCCCATCACAAGATCGAGGGCCCATTTTTACACCTCGTCATTTCGGTGAGCACCCTTCTCTTCGTCATTGCGAGGAGCATAGCGACGAAGCAATCCTGTGATTGATTGCGTGGACACAGGATTGCCGCGCCCTTCGGGCTCGCAATGACAACGTAAAAAATAGCGCTCGCAATGACTGGACGGTAAAGATCATTGACATTACCTTTCCCCTGAAATATGATGAAACCCTGACAGAAAAAAAGGTCCCGAGGAGTTGTTGCCATGCTCATTTACAGGTTATTAGCGTTGATCATTGTTATCCTGCTGGCCGTCGCGGCCGGCTGTGTAAAAGTCAACCCTGACGCGGTCAGCCAGGCGGACCCGGCCGCCATGTCCCTGTCCGAGATCACCACCGCAGCCGTGGTGGACGAGCAGGGCCAGGCCATGGGCGTGGCCAGGGAGGACTTCAACGCCGATACTCCCACAATTTACCTGTCCGCCCGCATCAACAATGCGCCTGAGGATACGCTGGTCACCGCCGCCTGGCTGTTTTTCAAAGACAGCAACAACCAGGAACTGAACCGGCCGCTGTACAACGATTCCATCACGGTCAAGGGGACGCGCTATTTCTCCTTCGGCCACCGGTCGCCCTCGGGCGCCAGCTGGGAGCCCGGCCAGTATGTCATTAAGATAAGTGTCAACGGCAGGGAGTACGCCAACGCCCGCTTCAAGATCAAGGTACCGCAGAAGGCCGATATACCCGCGCCTACCATCACCTTTTTCAAGGCTGAGCCGGAGGCCATCACCTGGGGACAGGCTGTGGTGCTGAGCTGGAGCACAACCGCCGCCACAAAAGTGGACCTCAGCGCGGTGGGCAATGTTCAGGCCGTGGGCAACAAGATAGTCATCCCGGCTGTGAGCCAGGAGTATGTGCTGACCGCCACCAATTCCGTAGGTACGACCACCAAGAAGGTTTACGTGGAGGTAACCTCTTTCAACAGCGACAAGCCGGAGCTGGTAATCGTGGATTTCTGGGCTTCGGGAGACAAGGCCTATTATAAGATCAGGAACGTGGGCGGAACCGAGGCTAAAGAAAGCCTGACCGGCCTCTATGTCAACGGCCTCGCCGCGGACCAGAGCAGGGTCGAGATACTGGCATCAGGCCAGGAGAGAGTGTACGCCTTTCCCACATTGAAGTGGAGCTACGGCACGCAGCGCGGCTACAAGATACCGGTGAGGGTATGCGCGGATGACTACAACCGCATCAGCGAATACGACGAGATAAACAACTGCCTGGTGCTCGACTGGTAGACGCCGTTTCCGGCGGGTTTAAAAACCCGCCCCTACATCGATTCGTTTGTTTCGGGCGGGTCTGAAGACCCGCCCCTACATTTTAACCCGTAGGGGCGTTGCTTTAGCTGCGCCCGCATGCCAGTTCAGTTCCTTGACAGCACTATGGCAGTCACTTATCATAACAGCATCACGCCGACTGGAGGTTGAACCTATGATCAGTTTCCGCTATCTTGTGTTAGCTTTAATAGTCGTATTCACCCTGCTGACTACGTCCGCCGGCTGCGTTAAGGTCAAGGTGGCCGATCAAAACGGCCCTTCGGCGGCGGTCAGCGACGCGACGCTGGCCAATGCGGTTGACAAGGAAGGGCGGCCGATCAACGCCTCCACCACTTTCCTGGTCAACGCGGAGGTGATCTACCTCTCTGTCAGGCTTAATAACGCGCCCGCCAACACGCAGGTGCTGGTCAAGCTGACTTACGTGGGCGGCGAAGTCCCCAGCCTGGCCAATACCACCATGTACAACAATACAAAAACCGGCCAGGGCACGGGATATCTGGCGTTCGCCATGACGCCGCCGCCGGGAGGCTTCCCGCAGGGCGACTACCTGGTCTCGGTCACGGCCAACGGCCAGGAGGTTACCAACACGCCTTTCAAGGTCGAGAACCTTGCGGCACAGAAAGGCTGGCCGCGCATCAATAAATTCTCGGTTTCGCCCGGTACGGTGCCGCAGGGTCAGTCGGTTACCCTGACCTGGGATATCAGCGACGCCACCCGTATCAGCCTGCAGCCCGAGATAGGCAGCATACCCGCCGTCGGCACCCGCAGCGTGACCCCGATGGTGACCACCACATACCAGGTGACAGCCTCCAACGACGCCGGGGCCACCAGGAGCGATGCGACGGTCTACGTGACCGCGCCGCTGGCCGGGCAGCCGGACCTGACCATTTTAGAAGCCTGGCTGGAAGGGAAGATGATATATTACAGGATCAAGAACGCGGGCAAGATCGATTCCCCCCAGACCTATACGCACCTGTACGTTGACAACCTGTTCCCGGCCATGGGCGGAGAGAGCTTCGTCGACGTGCTGAAGCCCGGACAGGAAAAAGTGCTCACCTTCTCCAGCTACGAGTGGCCTTACGGGGCGGAGACGGGTGGGGTGGGATCATGGAATCCGGACGTGGACGTTGTCTATGACCCGAGCATCCAGAACCACACCGTCAAAGTGTGCGCCGACGCCAAGGACCAGGCTTCCGAGACCAACGACAATAACAACTGCCTGTATAAAATCTGGGGCAACCTCTGGAACTATGACCTGCTGCCCATAGCGCACCTCCCCACCTACTACAATAGCTGGGACAGGCTGGACTATATGGAGGGCCTGACCGAGGGCGACAAGAAGGGCGCCCACATCAAGCTGTCGGACGGCTCGCTCGAGATGGTGCCCGAGGCCAAGCCCCAGGGATTTATACGGGGCAAATGGGGCATCTTCTATATGGACCCCTACGGCGAGACGAGGGTCTACCGCATACTCGTCCCGCCCAAGCTGCATTTCAAAGCGAGAGTCGGGCTTTCCAACTACGCCACGGGCAGCGACGGGGTCACCTTCAAGCTCGGATTCCTGGATTCCACGGACACGCTGCGCTGGCTGGGTGAAAAGAAGATGACGGTACCGGGGGTATTCGAGGACTGGGACCTGGACCTGAGCGACCAGCAGGGCGCTTTGGGGTTCTTCCTGCTGCAGGTGGACGCC
>JAQTLG010000199.1 GCA_028715025.1 Dehalococcoidia bacterium
TATAGCGAAAAGGCAGAGCAGGGGGGCTACGAAGAATCCCCCGATAGCACCCGCCAGGGCCAGGCCCCATACCTTGCGCAGCAGTGCGCAGACTCCTCCCGCGATGGCCAGCAGGCCCAGCAGGATAAGCGGTAAAACGGGATAGGTCAATACGGCATAAACCAGCGGCGGCACCGTGGTCAGGAAATTGGCCACGATCGCGCTCATGTAGAGGCCGCAGCCCGTGATTACGGACAGGCCTCCGGCGGTTATCTCCAGTATCCCGGCAGCTATAGGCTTCCACGTCTTTTTCATACCATCTCTCCTTAATATCGCGTGTGGTTTAATAGCGAGCCGCTTATGGGTTGAGCACGCTAACATCGCTGGTGGGCGTCGCGCCCAGGTGGGCATAGTCGCCCGGCACCTTCCAGGTACGCTTGATGATCTTGCCAGCTGTTGCGCCGGTGACCTCGTTATTATCCACGGCCAGCACGCCGTTGACGATCACGTAGGGTATGCCGGTGGAGGGCTGACCGACATCCTTGTAGGTGGAATTGGCCTGGATCTTGTTGGGATCGAACAGGGTCAGGTCGGCGTCGCAGCCTACCTGTACCCTGCCCTTCTTCTCAAGGCCCAGGAAGCAGGCGGCGTCGCTGGATACCCTGGCTATGGCGGTGCGCCAGTCGCAGGCGCCCTCGTCACGCACGCGTTGTCCCAGGAACTTGGCAAAGGAGCCGACGTTGATGGGATCGCCCACGAATTTGCCGGTCTCCTCGTTGTACCATCCGTAGCCGTCGTTTTCTATCATGAGGTAACGGTTGTTCATCCAGATCTCAAACTTACCCGGAGGATTGTAGAAGGGGACCATCACTTTGGGATCGGTGATCTCGCCGCTCTGGGCCTTCTTGAGGATGTATTTAAACTGGTCGATGCTCTCGTACTTCTGCTCGGATTCCATGTATGTTTTTCCGTCTATCACCACGGGATAGGCCACGGCGAAATCGGTCATCTTCGCCTCTACTATTCCCAGCAGCAATTCGATGGGATATTCGAACAGAGGTGAGGTCGTGATGACCGCCGTGGTGTCGTAAGGATAGGCGTCCATGCCTATCTTCAGGCCCTCGGCACGCGCCGCGTAGAAGGCGTCCAGTATCGGCCCCGAGCTCCGTGGGACGAATGCGGGACACTGGCTTACGTGCGAGAGGATAAAGGGTATGCCGGCTTCCCTGGAGATGCTGATGCCCTGGTTGACTGAGTCCACCGCGCCCCTTGCGGTGAAACCTTCCTTCAGGTGGGCCGCGGATCCTCCTCCATACTCAGCCGCCACTTTGGCCAGCGCCAGCATCTCTTCGTAGGTAGCGCCGGGGCCGTAGTAGGGCCCGAACGATACGCCCAGCGCGCCGTCCTGCATATCCTTACGCAGCAACTCTTTCATTTTGTCCAACTGTTCCGGCGTGGCCGGGGTCCTGCGATTGACCACGCCCACCAGCGACCTGTAGGTATTATGCCCGGTGTATGAAGCGACGTTGGTCAGCAGCCCCTCCTTCTCCCACACGCTGGTTATCTCGGAGAAGGTCTTGGCGTCTTTGGTTTCCTCGGAGAAAGGCACCGGGTGCTTGACGGATATCCCCAGCGTGGTCTCGCCGCAGTTGCCGGAGATCTCCGTGGTGATGCCGTCCCTGAGGTAGAGATCGGCGGGCACCCCGTTGCCCGTGCCGTGGCCGTGTATATTGATGAAACCGGGGGCCACGATCAGGCCGGTGGCGTCGATCTCTTTGTCGCCCGCCAGTTTGCGGTCGGGAGCAGTGATTGCGGCGATCATGCCGTCCTTGATCCCCACGTTGGCCAGGCCCTGGAATCCGCTGATGGGATCGATGACCCAGCCGTTATTCACGGCTATGTCGTAGACCGGTTGAGACGATACTGAGTCGTCCGCCCTGACGCTGCTCCAGGGGACTAAAGAGGTCAGCATGACCATGGCGACCGCAACGAAAATCAGCTTCTTCATTGTGATTCCTCCTGAAACTTGGATGCCGGACCGATTGAGAGACATAAAGCCACCGGCCTGTTTGGCGGGATTGTATCCTGCTGATGGGGCAGTGTCAATACCAATCACATGATCATCATACCTGTATGGATGGAGCTTTTATGTCGTGGAGCAGCAGCGCCAGAATAAAGGCGATCCCGAAGAGTACGGTGATCGCGGTCATATTGAAGAGGAAAACGATGGGTAGGCCGCTGATCTGGCCGCCCAGCATTAAAACCCCGTTGGAAGTGGCCTCCGGCACCGGATGTGTCTTTTCCACTGCGTAGGTCAGTCCGACAGGCATGGCCGAGATGAGGAAGAAGCCGAAGACGAAGCCGCAGGCGCCTAAAAGCCAGATCGATGTGAAAAACTGCAGGAAAAGGGAAAGCGGCACAGCCATACCGGCCGCCAGGATCAGGAATATCTTCCTTTTATGATACTTATCTGACAGCGCGGACAATATCACCGCCCCGAACATACCGCCGATCACCATCATACCCCCTACGATACCCGTGGCCAGCGCCGTGTCGATGTCCAGTGGCCTTTCCTTGAAGATCCAGTCTATTTTGGTCAGGATGGCATTAAAGGCGCCCACTCCTATTAAAAAGATCGCCAGCAGTAAGAGGAAGTCGCGGTTTTTGAAAAGCGCTTTCAATCCGACGGTCATGGTGACCTTTTTCTCGGCTGCGATGGGATTGGGTGGCACCCTGGGCTTGTCCTTCACCAATATGATATGCAGGACCATACCGACCAGGGCCGGGATGCCGTACAGATACAGGATGGTATCAATGCCCTGCTTGACCGTGCCGATGTTGCGATAATGCGCCAGGATGAAATCGGTGGCGAACATGACGATGGCGAAGCCGATGAACATGGACATGGTTAAAAGTCCCGATGCCAGCGCCTCTTCATCCTGGGGGAACCAGTTTGATGCCACCTTGGTAACGGCATTGAGCAAGAACGGTTGAGCTATGGCACATCCGATCATGCAGGCGAGCATCCAGCCGTAATCCGGCGCGAAAATTCGCATAAATCCGCATACGCCCACCAGGACGACGCCGATCCCCACCCCCTTCTTCAAACCGAGGTTATCGATGCACCAGGCAGCAGGGAGGCAGAAGGGGAGCCAGGAGAGCATGGCCAGTATGGCCAGCAGATCGATCAGGTCGATATTTCCGCCGCTATAGACGGCGGCCGCATCCCTGGCGATCGGAGCGAAGGTCATCCACATGATCTGTGACATGGCGATGTTGAGCATAAAAACTCCCAGTACCACCCAGCGGTACGGGGACACTGACGAATCGATTTTCTGCATTAAACCTCCCTTTAGAGCTAGCGTTTAGATGAACCGGCCTTGGAAGTTTGTCCCGCTACCACAGGCCGGCCGCCAGAGCTACCTTGGAGCGGTCGCTGAGCTTTATGGCGTCCTTGGTGCAACTTGAGCGGCAGATGCCGCAGCCGTAGCATTTGCTCGGATCGATTGTGACCTTGTTGTGCGCGATACTGTAGCCTATGACCCCGAACTGGCAGGCGCGCATGCACTGCCTGCAGCCGTTGCACAGGTCCGGGTCCACCAGTGCAACGTATTCCGCGCGGAATATTACGGGGAAGTTGAGCGTCACGGTAGCCTTCATCGCCATGCAATCGGCGCGGTCGCAGTTGCAGAAACCGCCGATAAAGGGTGTCATGAAGGTCCATACGGTGTGGCAGCAGCCCTTCTTCTCCAGGTCGCGGATACTTTTGGCAGCCTCCTCTTTGGATAACACCTCGACGCCTGAAGTCGAGGGTCCGGTGAGATACTCCGCTCCCAGGGAGCGTACTATCTGTCCCATCTGCGACTCTGCATGAGGCACCATGCTGAACCCGTAGCAGTAACGCTGCTCGCTGCCCACAGTGGCCTGGCGGCAGATGCAGGGAAGCCGTGTGACGGAGTTGACGAAGCCCAGCACGTGGTCGATGTCCTCGATGGGCACAACCTGTCCGTAGTGCGTCCTCTTCTGACGGCCTATGGCGAAGGGCATGATTATGGCCCTGATGAAAGAAGGGAGGCGGTTGAGTTGCAAGACCATCTTCTCATCTTCCAACAGCTTTTCGGGGTGCAGGAAGAACTCCTGCACGAATTTGCGGCGGCGTATATCAGACAGCAGGTCCTCGGAGTAGTTGGAGACCTGCATGTACCAGATTTTCCCTTCTCCGTGCTTGTGGCAGAA
>JAQTLG010000200.1 GCA_028715025.1 Dehalococcoidia bacterium
ACTCCGAAACCGATCAGGTCGGCTATGCGGTCGGGCGCCTCGTCGGCCAGTATACGCACCGCCTCTTCATCGCACAGGCCGTCGCCAGCCTCCATCGTGTCCTTGAAATGAAGCTCGGCCGAGTCGTTCTGGCCGATGGCGGCGGCGATCCCGCCCTGGGCATGCCGGGTGTTGCAGTCCTCGATACCGCCCTTGGTGACGACCAGAACACTGCCGCTCTCTATGGCCAGCAGCGCGCTGTACAGGCCGGCGATGCCGCTGCCTACGACGATGTAGTCATAATAATTCATATCTCTCCGACAGCCTTACCCCGATCGTTTTCATTATAACAGTAATCCCGATAACTAAAAGCTTCTCACGGATGCCGGAGTTCCCTGTAAAGCCCAGGGGCTGGCGGTTTGTATCTCCACCTCAACCAGTTGTCCTTTGAGGTCGCGCCCATCTTTGAAAAACACCAGCCTGTCGCTGACGGTGCGTCCGTACCATTTCCCTGCCTTTTTCCCTTCGACCAATACCCCGGTGGTAGTGCCTATAAGGCCGCTGTTGATCTCCGACTGGATGCCGGCCTGCAGCTCCTCTATTGCATGAAGCCTGCGCAGCTTGACCTCAGGCGGCACATCGTCTACAAATTTGGCGCAGGCGGCCGTGCCCGGCCGTGGTGAGTAGGCGGCGGCGTGTACGGTATCGAATCTCAGCATTCTAATAGCCTCATAGCTGTTGTTGAACTGCTGCTCCGTTTCGCCCGGGAAACCCACGATCAAATCGGTGCTGATCGCCATATCCGGGACGGCCTGTCGGACGCGGGCCACCAGCGCAAAGTAATCGTCGCGGGTATAGCCGCGGTTCATCTTTTTCAGCACCTCGTCATCGCCCGCCTGCAGGGGCAGGCACACATGGCGGCAAACAATGGGCAGCCCGGCTATTGCCTGCAAAAGGCTCGGGCTCATGTCCTTGGGATGATTGGTCAGGAATCTTATCCGATGGAGACCACTGAGATCGCTCAACCTATAAAGCAACTCGCTCAGATCGCTTGCCGGTGACAGGTCATGCCCGTAGGTGTTGACGTTCTGCCCGAGCAGGACGATCTCCCGGGCGCCGCTTTCGATCAGCCCTTCGGCTTCGGCCAGTATCTCACGGGCGGATCGGCTAATCTCCCTGCCGCGCCGGTAGGGTACGATGCAGTAGGAGCAGAAGTTGTTGCAGCCCTGGATTATCGGAACATAAGCGCTGACCGGTGACGCCTGCTGCGGAGCCCTAACTGACAGGCAGTAGTCCCGTTCAAGAACAAATGAGCACAGCCAGTCATGAAAATCCTGCAGCCGGCCCGGCCCGAAGAAGTGGTCTACGAAGGGGAAATCACGGTTAAGCTCTTTAACGTCCTGCCCCACGAAACAGCCGGTCACGGCGATACGCATATGCGGCCTGGCGGACTTGATGCCGCTGACGAAGCCCAGCATGCCCCTGACCTTATCTTCTGCGGATTGCCTGACAACGCAGGTGTTGAGCACAACGATATCGGCCTCGCGGGCGGTGCGCACCGTCTCAAACCCCAGCGACTGAAGGTCGCCGCCGAGGGCGCCCGACTCGGCGCGATTCATCTGGCAGCCGATGGTCCATATATATGCTTTCATCTGCTCACATAAAGATAGTGGCCTGATTTAAGTAATCCAATAGTACGAAGTACATCGGTAAGGTTTGCGGTGATGAAGGCTGGCGGAGGGAATGGGATTCGAACCCATGACCCCGGTTTCCCGAGGCAACCGCTTAGCAGGCGGCCGCACTAGACCACTATGCGATCCCTCCATCAGGAATATATCAGGCCGACGGCGTCATGCAATATAGCATAGATTCAATCACGGTTTCAAGCAAATCAAATACGCACATGATTGTATAACCCGGCCCAAACTGTTAATATTTCGCCATGCGCAAAATCGGGCATACGGTTAGTATCCGTATGAAGCGGATTGAAGGCTGTTCCGTCAAACGCGCCTGGGTCAGGCGGACGATACTGGCTGCGCTGGATGCCGAGAAAGTCTCCGCACCGCTGGAGATCGACTGCCTGATAACAGACGATGCGGGGATAAATGCTTTAAACAGGAGATACCGCGGCATCGACCGGCCTACCGATGTGCTCTCCTTCGCCCTGGACGAACCCGGCACGGACGGCACTGCATTCCCCGTAGCCCCGGGAGGCATGGCAGGTATGGGTATACTGGTGGTCTCATATCCTACGGCGCTGGAGCAGGCGCAGCGGAACCGCGTTACGCTGGAGGATGAGATGCGCCTGCTGCTGGTGCACGGCGTATTGCATTTACTCGGCTATGATCACGAAAAGCGAAACGAAGCCCTTGTGATGCGCAAAAGGGAGAGGGAGATACTGGGTCTGCCCTGACGCCGCGGCATTAAATCTTGATCACCCTGGGCTTAACGCGGTGCTTCTCGGTTCTGATTATGCCTTTGACGGCCTCTGCGGTGCGATCGAGATCGTCTTTGATATTAACCACACAGTAATCGAAGAGTGGGAGGCACTTGAGCTCATCTTCCGCCTTGAGCATACGGGCCTTGACTGCGATCTCGGAGTCGGCATTCCGCGCTTTAATCCGGTCGATCAGGTCACCCATTGAAGGTGTCAGCAGGAAGATAAAGACGGCGTCCGGAATCTTCTTCTTGAGCGTGGCCGCTCCCTGCACGTCCACCTTGATGATTACGTCCTCTCCCCTGTCTAAAGCCTGCCGCACCTCATTTTTAGGCACGCCGTAGAAGTTGCTATAGACCTCGGCATATTCCAGGAACTCATCCTGCGCTATCTTTTTCTGGAAGTCCTTTTTTTTCAGAAAATAGTAATCGACCCCGTCGACCTCACCCGGACGCCTCTCCCTGGTGGTGGTGGTGACCACGTAGTGGAACCTTACGCCTATCTCCCTTATTTTAGCGATGGTGGCGTCCTTGCCGACGCCGGACGGGCCTGACAACACGATTACTAAAGGGCGCCTGCTGCCGGGGTGCACGGTTGTCATATAACAGTTTAATATGAACGGTGCCAAAAATAAACAGGCCGCCGGATATCCTTGAACAAATAACTTCGATTGGATATACTCAGGCAAGGGTGGCAGTCAACGCATCGGTATTTGCCGCAAATATCCTGTGAAGGAGATGGTCCCCATGAAGAAATCGATACGAGACGTAGAGGTTACCGGAAAAAAGGTTCTGGTCAGGGTGGATTTCAATGTGCCGCTGGACCCCAAAACCAACGAGATTATGGATGACAGCCGGATCGTGGCGTCGCTGCCGACCATATGGTACCTGATTGGGCGCAAAGCTAAGATTATTTTGTGCTCGCACCTCGGCCGTCCCGACGGCAAGGTGGTTGAGTCACTGCGCATGACCCCCATCGCCGAGAGACTGTCCCAGCTCACCAACCTGCCCATTTACACTGTCTCGGACTGCATCGGCCCCAAAGTTGAAAAAGCGGTGGATAAACTGAAGGGCGGCGACATACTGCTGCTGGAGAACCTGAGATTCCATGCCGAGGAGGAGGGTAACGATCCGAAATTCTCGGCAGAGCTGGCCTTGCTGGCCGACATCTATGTGGATGATGCCTTCGGCACGGCCCACCGCGCGCACGCATCCACGTACGGAGTGGCAAAATTGCTGCCGGCTTACGCGGGGCTGCTGCTGGAAAAAGAGCTGCGCGTGCTGGGCGACCTGCTGGAAAATGCGCAGCATCCCTTCGCCGCTCTGCTGGGCGGCGCCAAGGTCAGCGACAAAATAAAGCTGATCAGCAATATGCTGGGCAAGATCGATATACTGTTGATCGGCGGCGGGATGGCGGCCACATTCCTCAAGGCGCACGGCTACAGCGTGGGCCTTTCCGCGGTCGAGGAAGACAAGATAGGGCTGGCCAAAGACCTGACTGAAAAGGCCGCCGCGGGAAAAGTAGAGCTGGTGCTGCCGCCGGACGTAATAGTGGCCGATGCCATCAACGATACAGCCAAGTACGCTATCGCCCCTGTTTCCATGATACCCGCCGATAAGTACATCGTGGATATTGGTCCGCAGGCCAGGGAGCTGTTCACGGAGAAGCTGAAACCGTGCCGGACGGTTTTCTGGAACGGACCGATGGGCGTCTATGAGATCGAGCAGTTCGGGCGCGGCACCCGGTCCATGGCGGAGTTGTTGGCCAACCTGCACGCGACCACAGTGGTGGGCGG
>JAQTLG010000201.1 GCA_028715025.1 Dehalococcoidia bacterium
GATAGTTATATGTCTATTTACTCATAACTCCTGACAGAGTTTCTTGGATCAGAGCCAGGCTCTTACACTCTGGATCAACGGCGATTATATAACCGTTAATATTGGTGCACCGGGATTCCTCAGCTCCGGCGTCGATTTCGGTTATAACAATCAGGGCATTATCTTTAACGAGACAACTCATAGCGTTACATATAATGAACCGAAAGTCGATGCCTTATGGATATTCTGGCGCGCCGTGCTGGCAGAGCAGTTCGCCACATCGATCGACTTGATTGGACTCTACACTATTGAATGCATATATCAGGTAAACCCGATAATTAATTATCTGATCATCCGCATGAGACAGCGAAAGAACCTGGCTGAGATTGGCTCAGATAGTGAATTATACCGGTACTTAAAGGTCAGCAGGCAAAGTTTATTACATGTTACCAGGGGAATTTTTGGCAACAGTTAACCTATGGGCACACCAATGATTATTTGGTTATCCGGGGTCTTATTCGAGACGACTAATAGATTTTAGCTTTTGCCTATGCGGTACATTTTTGTCCCGCACTTGGAGCAAACACCTTTGGTCGCTGGTCTGCCATTCTTCATTTTTACAGCCTTCGTGTTGCTCATCTCCCTCTTCTTTCGGCACTTCATGCAATACCCTATCATTGGATAAACCTCCTTGTGTTATTTATTTCACAATAGAGTAATTTACACTTAATGTCAATAGGGAGGGATAAATATAGACAGTCACAAACGATATACAATGATTGTTCAGCACGAAATTCTACGATGAATTAATCTGCAGGGCCGTGGATCGCAGTCGCCTACGCCTGGATTCTTTCGAAGAGGTAGCTTCCCACCCCCAGCAGTATCGATGCAATCACAACAACCACCAGAAGGTCAAGGGGAAGTCCAAAGGTGCCCGCGCCTATCAGGGACTGCCTTAGACCGTCAATACCGTACGTAAGCGGATCAAGCCTGGTGATCACTGCCAGCGCCTGCGGCAGCCCTTGCAGTGGAAAGAGGGAGCCCGAAAGAAAAAATATGGGCATCACTAAAAAGTTCATGATTAACTGGAACCCCTGCATGTCCTCGAGCATCGAGGCGATGGCGATGCCAAGAGCGGTAAACAGCAGTGCTACCAGAAAGACGAAAAGGGCTGCGACCGGCAACATCAGCAGGCTATCGATTTTGAAACCGATGATAAGCGACATGACAAAGACGATTATTCCCTGAAATGAAGCCACAGTCGCCCCGCCCAGCGTTTTGCCAAGCATAATCTGCCAGCGCGGTACCGGTGCAACCATGGTCTCCTTCAAAAATCCGAACTGCCTGTCCCAGATAAGATCGATACCGGAGAAGACGGCTGTAAAGAGCACACTCATCATGATGATACCCGGGGCCAGGAACTGGATGTAGTCGCCCTGGCCGGCCTTCTGATAGATCGATGCGAAGCCGAATCCGAAGACCAGCAGGAACAGCAGCGGCTGCCCCAGCGAACCTATAATACGGGACGGTGTGCGGAAATATTTTTTAACCTGCCTCAGCCAGAGTATATACATCGTGCTCATCAGCGGCGCCTCCACATTCTTTGTATGGATCTCATGCGGTCAGTCCCGTTTGCCTGTTCCTCTCTGATGGTGGTCCCGGTGATCGCTATAAATGCCTCCTCAAGTGAATCGGTGTGCGTTTGATTTTCCAGCTCGGCGGAGCTGCCGATAGCCACGATTTTGCCGTGATCTATAATAGCCAGCCGGTCGGCGACCTTCTCGGCCTCCGCCATGTAATGGGTCGTGAAAAACACGGTCATATTCTCCTTTTCACAGATGTCTTTCAGGTAACTCCAGATGTGGTTGCGTGTCTGGGGGTCCAGACCGAGGGTGGGCTCGTCCAGGAACATGATCCTGGGGCGGTGCAGCAGGCCTCTGGCCACTTCCAGCCGCCGTTTCATGCCACCGGAAAAGGTCTTGACCATGTCGTTTCTGCGTTCCCACAGCTCCACGAAACGTAGAAGTTCCTCTATGCGCTTTTCCCGGACGTCTTTGGGCACCTTGAACAGCACGGCGTGATACTGCATATTCTCCAGGGCCGTCAGGTCGCTATCAAGGCTGGGGTCCTGAAAAACGATGCCGAATGACTTCCGCACCGCATCCTTGTTTCTGACGGGGTCATTCCCGTTTATCATGAGCTTCCCGTTAGTCGGTCTGAGCAGGGTTGTCAGCATTTTTATGGTCGTCGACTTGCCGGCCCCGTTGGGACCCAGAAAAGCAAAAATCTCCCCCTCTCTTACGTCGAATGAGATGTTATCGACGGCCACGAAGTCCTTGAACTTTTTGGTCAACCCTGAAACGGAAATTATGTTTCCATTCCGACGGCTTAAATTCATTTATCAGGCTCCTTTATATTCGAGGGGATGTTTACTTTCGCCAGCAGCGCGGTCAATTGCAGTATCTCCTCGTCGCTGAGCGAATTGAATACCCGGCTGACAGCGGCAAAGTAGCTCCTCCTGAATTCATTGAACCGGCTGCCGGCATATTCAGTCAGTTTTATACGCAGCAGCCGCCTGTCGTTCGGGTCCTCCTCACGTCTCACCAGGCCCTTCTCCACCAGTGCATCGATGAACTGGGTTACCGCCCCCGATGTTACACTGAGCAGCTCGGCCAGGTCCTTAACGGAGACGCCATCAGGGTTGCTCGCAACATGGAACAGTATGCGGACCTGAGGAGGCCCCACCGTAAACTCGGCGAACCTGAATCCCTGGCCGGAGTGCATGCCCCTCATAACAGCACGCAGCCGCGCAAAAAGCGCCCGTAAATTTTCCTCTCTCGATTTACTCATCTTTTCAAGACCGGCAAATGAAAATTATATTAGCGCCTTATTATTTTAGAAACTAAAACAAAATTTGGCAAATGAACGGTGGCTATTATGGATATGTTCGATAAAAACCGCTGTTGACACGTTCAATGACAAGCGTTAAAGTACACATAAGTTTTAAGCGCTTGACTCGCGGTTATTAACATGGGGCGCTGGATTGAATAAGATCGCCGATGCCCCGGGGAATTTACCCGGAATTATTTACAGCAGGTTCATATGAATGCCAGTGTGAAGTTAGAGAAGGTCTCCAAAATCTATGATATGGGCCGCACAAAGGTCGTTGCGCTGAATGAAGTTTCGCTTGAAGTCTTTCCGGGTGAGTTTATTGTGCTGCTGGGTCCGAGTGGATCGGGAAAGACCACGCTGCTCAATTTGATCGGTGGACTGGATATACCCACCTCGGGATCAGTGGAAGTCAGCGGAATAAACATTTCAAAAATGAGCCGGGCCCAGCTCACGGAATACAGGCGCCATCAGATAGGATTCATATTTCAGTTTTTCAACCTTATCCCTACGCTCAATGCAAGAGAAAACGTGGAGTTCGCCGCTGAGTTGGCCAGGAATCCCACACCGGCAAAGGATCTCCTCAAAGAAGTGGGACTGGAGCAACGAACCGAGCATTTCCCCAGCGAACTTTCAGGAGGAGAAAACCAGCGTGTGGCAGTTGCGCGTGCGCTGGCCACCGACCCCCCGGTCATACTCTGTGATGAACCTACGGGCAGCCTGGATTTCGAGACGGGAAAGCGCATCTTCAAGCTGTTGCGCACCCTTAATGAGGCCAGCCATAAGACCATTATTGTTGTTACCCATAATGCTCCCGTAGGCGCTATTGCAGACAGGCTGATAAGGATGCGGGACGGGCGGGTTATAGAAATCACACGTAACGATAGCCCGCTCGATCCGGACAGGCTGGAATGGTAAAAATTCCCCGCATACAGCTCAAGTTATTAAGGGACCTCTGGAAGGGCAAAATCCAATATGGCGCAGTCATCTTTATCATATTCCTCGGCGTATCGGTATTTATAACCTGCTATGAAGCCTATCTTAACCTGAACATGTCTTACAATGCCTTCTATGACCGTCTCAATATGGCCGATTACTGGATATCGGTCGACGGAATCGGGCGAAACGCGGTCAAAGACATGAACGAAATAGCGGGCGTAGAAGCCAACGGCCGTATTGTAAGGGACCTGTTTATCGACATGGGAGGTGAAGGAGGGGAGAAGGTGAGCGGCAGAGTGATCTCGTTGCCCGAGAATAAAATGCCCGTGATAAACAGGGTTGAGATCGAAGTCGGTAATTATTTCAGCAGGTCATACGGTCGTGAAATACTGGTGG
>JAQTLG010000202.1 GCA_028715025.1 Dehalococcoidia bacterium
ATACGGCGGCCGACTTGTAATCGGAATTACAAACGGCTATATTGATTAATATGATGAGCGGAAAGAACAAACAAATATCCATCGGAAAAATCAGGGGTCTGCAACAGATAGCGACGCCGTCGGGGCTGCTGGTCATGTGCGCCATGGACCACCGCTCCGGGCTTGTCTCTATGATGGAAGATTCGCAGCACGAGGCACCGGATTATAATGAGATCGTTCAGATGAAGCTGGACCTGTGCTCGACACTGGGGCCATACTCCAGCGGAATATTGCTAGATCCGGAATACGGGGCTGCGCAATGCATAGCCAGCGGCGTCATGCGAGGTCAGACCGGTCTGCTGGTCAGCATCGAGGCCACCGGATACCAGAAGGATCCCACAGGACGGCTTACCGCGTTGCTCAAGGACTGGGGCGTGGAGAAGATCAAGCGCATGGGCGCATCGGCGGTTAAGATACTGGTTTACTACAGGCCGGATATCACCAAACTGGCACAGAAACAGCTCAAAATAATTGACAGAGTTGCAGCGGACTGTATCAAATATGACATTCCGCTGCTGGTCGAGCCCAAGACCTACCGGGTCGAAGGCGAGGCCATGGATTCGGCCGAATTTGCCCGCAATCTGCCCCAAATGGTGATCGAGACGGCGCGGCAGATCACCGCCCTGCCGATCGATGTGCTGAAGGCTGAGTTCCCCGCAGATATGAAATATGAGCAAGACACGGGCAAGCTGTCCGGGTATTGCCGGCAGCTTAACGGGGCATCGTCCGTCCCCTGGGTTATTCTCAGCGCAGGAGTGGACTACGATACCTTCAAACAGCAGGTAACCGTCGCCTGCCAGGCTGGCGCCTCCGGATTTTTAGGCGGACGTGCCATATGGCAGGAGGCAACAGAAATGGAATCAAGGGATAGCAGGATCAGCTTCTTATCAGGGATTGCTGCGAAACGGATGCAGGAGCTGATTGAGATAGCCGGGCGCTATGCCCGACCCTGGTACAGCAAGATTGGTCTGAGCGCAGAAAAACTGGCCGACACTGACGCGGGCTGGTACCGCAGGTATTAGGTTGCGAGATGGCTAATTTGACGCAGCAGGGTCTGTCCCTGCGAAAAACCAAAATCATTTGCACTATCGGCCCCAGCAGCATAGTCCCTTCTGTGATCAAACAACTACTTGAGGCCGGGATGAACGTTGCTCGTATTAATGCCTCGCACGGCACCATTGAAGAGCACGCCGAGTATCTTGGACTGCTGCGCCGCGAAGCCATGAAGCTGAAATCGCCGCTGGCTATGCTGCTTGACCTGCCCGGACCCAAGGACCGCACGGGCAAGGTCAAGAAGGGAGGTATCAGGCTCAGAGAGGGAGCCGATTTCATTCTGACCACGCGGGACGTGCTCGGGGACGAATCGCAGGTCTCGGTCGATCTGCCCGACCTTCCCCATCATGTGAAACTGGGGCAGACCATTTTGCTGGATGACGGATTGATGAGCCTGAAGGTTGAATCTATCAGTGCCGATTCGGTTAATTGCAAGGTAATAACCGGGGGCAGGCTGTTCGATAATAAGGGTATCGCCGTGCCCGGCGTGACATGGGATATCGATGTTGTCACTGAAGAGGATTGGCGGCATCTTGAATTCGCTGTCGCTCAGGACATCGACTTTGTGGGGCTATCCTTTGTGCGTAGCGCGGAAGAAGTGATAAAGGTGCGGGAATTTCTGGTGGAGCGGGGATCGAATGCCAAAATAATCGCCAAGATCGAACGCCTTGAAGGGCTGAATAATTTCGATGCAATTCTTGAAGCAGCGGACGGCATAATGGTGGCGCGCGGCGATCTTGGCGTGCAGATACCAATACAGCGCGTGCCGATTGTCCAGAAGGAGCTTATTAGAAAATGCAACCACGTGGGTAAACCCGTCATTGTGGCAACCCAGATGCTGGAGTCGATGGTCGATTCTCCCGTACCCACACGCGCCGAAGCTACCGATGTAGCCAACGCTATCTTCGACGGCACCGATGCCATAATGCTCTCCGAAGAGACGGCCATCGGACAATATCCCGTTGAGACTGTGAAAATGATGTCCCTCATAGCACTTGAAGCTGAGAACGCGCTGCCCTACGATGAAAATATGGCCAGCCGCGGTAAGTACCTTCAACCGCTGACGGATGATGCCATCAGCTATGCTGCCTGCCACACGGCACACCAGCTGGGAGCCAGGGCCATTATCGCCTATACGGCTTCGGGAAGCACCGCCAGACGTGTATCGAAATACCGTCCGCGTACGCCGATACTGGCCGTTACCGCCATTGAGTCCATACGCAGACAGTTATCACTTTCATGGGGCGTGACCGCCCTCAAAATTCGTGAGCCGAAACTGGTGGTGAATATGTTTACAGAGGCCGCCGATGCCGGGTGCAAATGCGGCCTCTGCTCCGCGGGAGACCTGGTGGTGGTGACCGCCGGGGTGCCTATGGGTAAATCAGGCACAACCAACATGCTCAAAGTCGAGAAGATCTGATTGATTGCGACTGTAACTCTTAATCCATCGCTGGACAGGCATGTGGCGGTGGAGAATCTTATCATGGACGATACCAATCGCTGGCTCAGCTACAAAAGGGAGTCGGGTGGGAAGGGCATCAACGTTTCCAGGGTGGTTAAGGAGTTGGGCGGCAAAACGACTGCATACGGCTTCGTAGGAGGATTCGCCGGCAGGACGCTCAGGGCAATTCTCAAGCAGCAGGGCGTCCCCTGCGATTTCACGCCGATCAAGGCTGAGATCAGGAGCAACTTTATCATCACCGATCTCAAAACCCACTGTCAGACCAGGATTTCTGCGCCCGGCCCCAGGGTTTCCGCCGGCGAGCTTAAGAAGCTGATGGACAAGGTGACATCGCTTAAGCCCAGGCCCCGCTATATGGTAATGGCCGGCAGCGTTCCGCCGGGAGTACCCTATTACATTTACAGGGACCTCATTCATGAGATAAAGGCGCTGGGTATCACTACTGTACTCGATTCGGCCGATCTGTGGCTGCAGGAGGGGATCAAGGCCAGGCCGGACGTTGTCAAACCCAACGTGCGTGAGGCGCAGACCGCCATGGGCGTTGAGCTCGCCAACCAGGAGGATATTATACGCGCTGTAAAAACCCTGATCGGCAGCGGCATTGGTATAGTAGCGATTTCGTGCGGCAGAGAAGGCATGGTTATCGGCGATAAGAATGTGATTTACAGGGTCGTGCCTCCGAGTGTGGAAGTTATGAGCACCGTCGGCGCCGGGGATTCCAGCGTGGCCGGGCTGGTGTTCAAGTTGAGCAGCGGAGGCAGCCTGGAAGAGGCCTCACGGTTTGCAGTCGCCGCCGGAACGGCGGCCGCATTAACGCCCGGCACCGAGCTGTGTCACAAGCGTGACGTGGAGCTGCTGCTTCCCCTCATAACCGTGGAAAGGCTGCCGGTTTAACCGCAGGAATTACAGCAAGGTCCTGATCCCCGCGCTGTTGAAAAAGAAGGCATCCCCGAACTCGTTCGCCAGGACGGCGCCGGATTTTAATCCAGTACAGTGCGATACACCCAATTTGGATATGCTGAAGCTCCTCAATGCTTTGACCGTTTGGTCCATCCTTCTTTTGTCGGCGCTGACGAGGTGGGTCCCTCCGATGACAGCATAGATTGGTCTGACGCCTGTGATCTTTTGCGCATGCAGGATCGTACTAATCAATCCCCGGTGCGCGCAGCCAAGCAATATGACCAGCCCCTTCTCTGTTTTGATAATAAGTGACAGATCGTCAGTAAGGGAATCAGGCACATAATTTTCCGCATCTTTAACATGAAGGGCGGGATCGATTTGCTCGTAGTCGACGCTGACTTGCACCTCTCCGGTGGTGGTAATATTCTCTGACAGTTTGACAGGTTCGTTTGTGAGGTTGAAGCGTGCCCCCAGAGCCTCGAGCTCCGTACGTGTGAAGGGTATACTTATGCTCCTGGCGGGGAAGCCTTTGGTATAGAAATATTTCTCCTGGAAGATATCGGGATGAGCTATGACCTCGATGCCGTCCGGCCTGTTGCCCGAGATCTGTATCAGGGCCAGCACATCCTTGAGGCCCCCCGTATGGTCGTAATGGCCGTGGCTGAGGACTATTTTATCTATAGTATTTAATTCGATACTTAGCTTCTTTGCATTATCCAGGACATGGCGGCT
>JAQTLG010000203.1 GCA_028715025.1 Dehalococcoidia bacterium
AGCGTAAATCCGGCATAGCAGTCTTTGCCGCAGGCAGCCTGGTCATGCAGCATGAGAGTATCGGCCTCCCCGGACATCTGGCCCCTGATGCAGACCCAGTCCGCTGTAACGGCAGTATTTTCACTCACGCCGGTAACCTTTACCGAGCAACAGACTTGCGGGCTGTCCACATAGAAATCGCTTCTGTCATCGAGCGGGTGGAAATCGGATGATAATCCCGAAGACAGCCTGACCTCAGAGATTGATGGAGAATGGGCGGACATGTCCGCACAGGACGGGAGCAGCAGAACCAGGGCTGCGATCAGTATCAGGGTAAAGGATGATTTTATACGAAGCATCGCAAAATTATATCACATATTACATATTATAGCTATAGTCTATTGATATACCAGCTTCATTTTCTATTAGAGAGCCCGAAGTACCTCCTGGTCATATAGACGATCCAGGTCCAGTGTGTGATTATATGTGTGCTGAAGAAAACCAGCAGCCCCACGGCCAGCCACTGATGGACCTGTATCCAGGTGCGGCGGTCGAAGAGGACGGTTTTATCCGCCGCCGTGCCTTCAGGGAGGGCGAACCATAGGATAAATCCCGATACCACCAACAGGAGAAGTATTATCCCCTCGATAGCGTCGAGTATATAGTGCATGGTGGCCTTGCGCATGTGTACCTCCCGGTATCAGGCTTTGAATTTATTATAACTCGGGCACAGGCGAGATAGAACACAGTTGCTGCAGAGCGGGCGCTGCGCTCTGCAGGTCCTGCGCCCGTGCTCGATCATCAACACATGGCAGCGGTAGATGTCCGCCGGATGTACCAGACGCTCCATCTCGATATGGGCGGCGTCGGCGGTGGTTTTTAGCGGCAGCAGGCCCAATCTGACGGCCACGCGCAGTACATGTGTATCTACAGGAAAGGCCGGCATGCCGAGCGAGAAGAGCAGGACGCAGCTGGCCGTCTTCATCCCCACGCCGGGCAGGCGCGTCAGCCAGGCCCGGGCCGCCCCAAGCTCCATGTCCTTGAGAAAGCTCAAGTCATAACGTGCCGCCTCCTTCTCAAGGCGCTGAAGCACACCCTGTATGTAACCGGATTTCACCTCCGCCAGGCCCCCCATTTTAATGGTTACTGCAATGCGCGCAGCCGGCGCATGCGCGACTCTGTCCCAGCCGCCGAAGGCGGCGGTCAGCGATGAGAAGGCGCGCCGTGAATTGATGTCGGAAGTATTCTGCGACAGGATGGTCAGTATCAGCTCGTCCACCGGTTCCAGCCGGCGCTCGGGTGCGCGGTCTCCGTAAGCCGAGATGAGAAGTTTCAGTATTTTTTCGATTTTATCCATGTTTGAGATTTATTTCGTGTCTGAGCATAACCTCACGACTATATCTTTATAGACATCCGTCCCTTTGAGCAGGCTATTTATTCCGATTTTCTCGTCGGTCCCGTGGATCGATTTCAAGTGCTCGCCTGGTATGACGGCCGGGCAGAAGCCGTACGAGATCACTCCCTTTTCCCTGAAGAAGCGCGAGTCGGTGGTGCCCAGCATCAGATAGGGTGCTGAGATGGCGCCGGGATAGTGGTCCAGCAGCGCGGCCTCGATGGTTACGTAGTCCGCGGTATCCATAGTCGAAGCGTTGCCCTCGCCCTTCATAATGAACTCTATCTGTATCTCATCGTCGGCAAGCTGTTTTTTAATAAACGCGATCCATTCATCCATTTTCTGGCCCGGCAATAGCCTGGTATCGATCTCGGCTTCTGCGTACGATGGGATGACGTTGACCTTGTTGCCGCTGTGCAGCGAGTTCAGACTGATCGTGTTCCTGAGCATGGCGTTGACCTGCGGTACCGACAGGAGGTCGTTCTCCACTATAATTCTTAACAGCGTCTCCTCCCTGCCGTCCTCAATATAGGGCATGAGAAAATCCCAGGCCTGCGACATACGTCTGAAATATTCAGCCACAATGGGAGTTACCCTGGGCTCCCTGCTTTGATCGAGCAGACGATTGACCGCCTCGCTCAACCGCTCCAGGGGATTGAGGCCGTGGGGTGTGGAGCCATGGCCGGGCTGGCCCTTCCTTTTAAGCCTCATCCAGCATGGCCCTTTCTCCCCGGGCGAGATCATGGCCAGCAGCCGGTCGGGAACAATGCCCTCCACCACGTAGCTGCCCTCGTTGAGCACCAGGGATGCGTCGAATTCCCGAGGATGCTCCCTCAGCAGGTATTCCACGCCGTTATCTGCGCCGGACTCTTCGTCGGCTGTGGCCAGGAAGACAAGGTCACGGCTGAGGGGCAGGTTTCTACGTCTTATATCCAGAAAGGCCAGCAGCTGCATAATGCCCAGGGACTTGGTATCGAGGGCGCCGCGGCCGCAGATATACCCGTCTATGATCTCGCCACCGAAGGGATCGAAGCTCCATTCGTTTCTGTCAGCCGCGATCACATCGGTATGGTGCAGAAGGATGAGTGGAGCACCCTGTCCCGATCCCTTCAGCTCCGCCCGTATGGAGACGCGGCCGGGACTCGGTTCATAGAGCCTGTAAGGTATGTCCTCACCGGAGAAGATATCTGCCCAGAAATTTGCCGCCAGATGTTCGTTCCCCGGCGGATTGGATGTGTCCAGCCTTAGATAGCGGCTGAGCAGTTCTGCTGCGTCAAAATTCATATTTTTTTCTTCTCCGCGTTCTTTCCTTCCAGAGATTATACCCTATATGAAGCCGTTTCCGGTTGCCGCACCCGCTCTTTGCGGGATAGACGAAATCGCCGCCTCCGTTATCGGCGGCTGCGGAGTTGATGCTATAATAATCAGGCATTCAGCTTGGAGGTAATAATATGAGGCAATTTGCTGGCCAGGACGAGATCAAGGTTTTCTGCGGCAACGCCCACCCGGCGCTCGCCAGCTCGGTCTGCGATTACCTCGGCATACCCCTGGGCAAGATTGAGGTCTTCGAGTTCAGCAACGAGAATACATTCGTGCGGATCATGGAGAACGTGCGCGAACGTGACGTATTCATCATCCAGCCGATATGCTCACCGGTCAACAAGAACCTGGTGGAATTGCTGATTATGCTGGATGCCTTCAAACGGGCCTCGGCCGACCGCATCACGGCCGTCGTGCCCTACTACGGCTACTCGCGAACCGATAAAAAAGACCAGCCGCGCGTTCCCATCACCGCGCGCCTGGTGGCAGACCTGCTCTGCACGGCCGGCGCCAACCGCATCCTCACACTGGATCTGCACGCGGCACAGATCCAGGGCTTTTTTAATATCCCTGTGGATGAGCTGACCGGCCTTTTCCTGATCAGTGATTACTGGAGGACCAAGAAGCTCAAGGACGTCGTGGTGGTGGCCACCGACATCGGCATCAGTAAGCGGGCGCGCGACCTGGCGGAAAAGCTCAATGTCCCACTGGCCATTATTGAGAAAAGGCGCATAAGCAACGACGATACTATCGAAACGCTGAATATCATAGGCGAAGTTGTGGGCAAGCGCGCCATTACGGTGGACGACGAGATCGATACGGCCGGGTCGCTGGTCAGCGCTGTGGACACTCTGCTGAAAGCCGGCGCCAAAGAAGTTTACGCATGCTGCACACACCCGGTGTTCTCCGGCCCCGCCATTGAGCGCATCTCTAATTCCAAAGTCAAGGAGGTCGTGGTGACCGACACCATACCCGTCAACGGGAAGAAAAAGATAAATAAAATTACGGTTCTGCCGACAGCGCCCCTGCTGGGCGAGGCCATACATCGCATACATACAGGTATGTCTATCGGCGCCATGTTTGATTAGGAAGGATTATGCCGAGCTGGTTAGGCAAACTGTTCGATTCCAACGAAAAAGAGATCTCCCACCTCAAGCCCCTGGTAAAACAGATTAACGATCTGGAGCCGCAATTCCAGGACCTTTCCGATGAAGATCTAAGGGATAAGACCGCGCAGTTCAAGCAGCGGCTGGCGGACGGCGAGACCATGGATAACCTGCTGCCAGAGGCTTTTGCCGCAGTGCGGGAGGCCTCGCGCCGTACCATCGGATTGAGGCATTTCGATGTTCAGCTAATGGGCGGCATCGTGCTGCACCAGGGAAAGATCGCCGAGATGAAGACGGGCGAGGGCAAGACGCTGGTGGCCACACTGCCGCTTTATCTTAATGCGCTGGAGGGCAAAGGCTGCCATCTGGTGACCGTCAACGACTACC
>JAQTLG010000204.1 GCA_028715025.1 Dehalococcoidia bacterium
CAGTGGCCAGGCCTTCAGCGCCCGGAAGCGTGGGCGCGATCATGGCAAAGGTACTGATACCCTGTGCATGCAGTTCGGCAAGTGCTTTTATCCTGGCCTTTATGGGTGGTGCATGGGGCTCAAACAGTTTCCTGATGCCGTCGTCCATGGTGGTGATCGTAAGCCCGACTTCGAGGCCGCGCATTTCTTTTAATATGTCGATATCCCGCAGGACCAGGGGTGAGCGCGTCTGGACAGTCACCGGCCACTTGTGCTGCCTGAGTATGATAAGACACTGCCGTGTCAGCTCGTATTTTAATTCAAGAGGCTGGTACGGATCGCACACTCCGCTTACCCACACCCTTCCGGGCTTCTTGCGTGCGATCTCCTTTTGCAGCAGGTCGGGGGCATTGATCTTGACGTCGACGAATTCGCCCCAGGGCTCTTTGTGCCCCGTAAACCTTTTCATGAAACGGGCATAGCAGTATGAACAGGCATGCTGGCAGCCGGTATAGGGATTAATGACATAATCATAGATCTGTGAGACGGACAGGATGGATTTCGCCGTGACTTCCCTGACAATCATTAGCCTGCGTTCAGATTATTCACATTAATCAGAAGATACTGCTGACGGTAGAGCACTGATACTTTAATTATTCTAAACTTTATCAATCAATTTTAAAGTTCTCGGATTTAAAATTGCTGTAATACCTTCCGTCCTGTGTGGTGAAGCGGAGCACACAATAATCGGGATCGGTGACCCCCTTTGGATAATACAGATCGTCGCCGTCCCTCCAGATAAGCTTTTTGGTTTTGCTATCATGCAGGACCTTCATGGTGCCCCTGAGCATAACGCCCCTGTAGAAGCGTTTGTCGAAGAAATATACGCAGGCTTTAGGGTTGCCGGCATATTGTTTCACCCTCATGGAGGATGTACCTGTAGTAAAGAAGAGATGCTTTATTCCCTCCCTCTTCCTGGGAGGCAGCATCGCCTTCGAGTTGGGGAACCCACCTTCATCAATTGAACTGATAATGGAAACGCCTGCTTTATCTATCATGTTACCGATCGTATTACTCGCATTTCTCATTCCTCTTGTCCTCCTTAAGCGCCTACTCGGAAATGCTCCTTATTTCCCATAACTTCTGAATATTGGGCTCGATTTTGCTCGACCATTCCGCATATACGGGGTCAGTGGCCGCGCGGAATGCTTTAACCTGGTCAGGCGTCAGCTCAGTTACTGTCATGCCCTTATCGCGTAACAGGCCCAATTTGGTACGGGCGGCATCACGCGACAGCTTTACCTGTTCCTGTGAAGCTTCGATTGCCGCCTGCCTGATGATGTCCTGTGCAGCAACGGGCAGACTATCGTATTCCTTCTTGTTCATTCCCAGGATGAGGGCGTCGTAGGAGTAGTTCCAGACGGTGATGTGATTCTGGACGTCGTAGAGCCTGGAGGACACAATAATATCAACGGGATTCTCCTGCCCATCGATCTTCCCCTGCTTGAGCGCGCCCGTTACTTCAGGAAAGTTCATTGTAATCGGGGTGGCGCCCAGCTCTGTGAAAATCGAGTTATATAGCTCGACATCGGGGATACGAATTTTGAGACCGTGCAGGTCATCCGGCGTACGGACGGCCAGCTTGCTGTTGGTCAACTGGCGGAAACCGTTCTCTCCGTAGGCCAGTCCCTCTATGCCATAGGCTTCGGTCTCCTTCAACAGTTCGCTGCCGGCTGTCCCTGACAGGGCTGTATCAACCTGTGTATAGTCCGTGAACAGCCACGGCATGGAGATAGCTGCAAACGACTGGTCGAGATTGGAATACAGCAGATTGGAATGATAGGTAAAATCGATGCTGCCATCCTGCAGCATGGTCAGTTCGTTTACCTGGTTGCCGCCCGCCAATTCGGCGTTGGGATAAACGGTTATTACTATTCGGCCGCCGCTGCGCTGTTTGACCAGATCGGCAAAAAGTTGTGCTCCTTTGGTCCAGGCGGAATCTTCACTGGTCACGACGCTCATTTTCCAGGCGCGGGCCGGGATATCTGATACAGTCGCCGGTATGCAGCTACATAGAATGACTGCCAGCCCGGCCACTATAATGCACAAACCAGATTTGTGGTTTAACAAACTCGCATCCTCCTTTATCGGCCAAATACCAGATTTATCAGGGTACGGGGATTGCAGGGCGCATTATTACATGGTCTAATTAATCTTAATATTTGACTGCACAATTATTCAAATATCATTAAAGTTCCGGTAATAGTGCCATCATCTTTATTGCCGATTATGAAGATTTGCTTTAATATTTTCTTAACAGGTTGCTGCCCTTCGGATTTCAGCAGGATACCATTATATAGGGGAGGTGTTGAAATGATTAGAAGTGTGTTCCCTTTGGTACTTATCGCGATCATGCTGGTAACTGCCAGCTGCACATGCAGGGAAGGAAGTGAAGTTGCTCCGGGCGCACCACAGGGCGCTCAGACCCCGGGAGAACCGCAAATTGTCTTCACAACGGACAGAGGTACTATTCAACCGGGAGAATGCGCTAATCTGAGCTGGAGTGTTCAGGGTGAGGGTTTCTTTGGAGTGGAACTGGACGGTCAACCGGTAAATGCCTCCGGCCAGAAGCAGGTGTGCCCTCCCGATTCCACAGTCTATGCTCTTATGGTAGATATAGGCAGCACTGTGCTCAGACGTGAGGTCATGGTCGAAGTGGCGGGAACCGGAATCCCGCAACAACCAGCGCAACCAGGCCAGCCTCAGCAACCCGCGCCTGCCGGATGTCCCGGAGCACCTGTATTCACTCATTTTGAGGCGAATCCCAGCTTTGTTGAATCAGGCAAGGCGGTTACGCTGGAATGGGGGCCGGTCACTAACGGTACATCGGGAGAACTGGTAGGTTCTGTTGTGCTTTCACCCGGCGGTTTTGGTGAAGTTGGATCTCCGGGCTCACGCGTGGTTTATCCCACAACTTCTACAACCTATGTGCTGACGGCAACCGGCTGCGGGGGAACGGCGACCAAAACGGTCCAGGTGGGGATTTACGTAATAGGAACACCAATACCTATACCACAGTCTCCCTCGAATCCTCCCGGTGGAGGGAGCTGGTCGGGACCTCCTAAAGTGACCAGTGTTGTAGCTCAGGCAAATCCGTCCAATTATACCGGCCCGTGCCCGAAAACCGTCGACATGACTGCCGATATAACTGTTGACGGGCCCTGCACGGTAACATATAGATGGGAGCGTATAGACGGCGCAACAGGTCCTGTGGAGACTCTCGTCTTCAGCGCAGCCGGTACCAAGACCGTAACCAGCAGCTGGACGATCTACGTGGCATCGAATGTCACGTACTGGGAGAGGGTGAGCATTCTCACACCGTTGCCGATGATGTCGAACCAGGCGAGTTTTACCATCACATGTACTCCCTGATCGGCCTGCTGGAACACAATAGTTACGCGTCAAGCGCAAATATTGTCATATGAGGAGGTAGTATGAAGCCTTCGGAGGAAAAAAAATACGAAAAACTCAGCCCGTTCGAGCTTAAGGACAAACTAATCAAACTCGCAGGAACGAATCATGAGCGGATGATGCTCAATGCCGGGCGCGGCAATCCCAACTGGGTAGCGGTCACACCGCGCGAAGCTTTCTTTGAACTGGGTAATTTTGCCAACACGGAAGCATTGCGCACTGTAGACTTACCCGCCGTGGGTATGTCGCCCGAGAAGTCCGGCTCGGGAGAAAGATTCAAACATTACCTGGGCAAACGGCAATCCACACCCGGCGCAAAACTGTTGATGCAGTCACTAGATTATGTCCGGGATGAACTCAAAATGGATGAGGACGACTTTACCTATGAAATGGTGGACGGCATTCTGGGCGACCATTATCCGGAGCCGGACAGAATCTTATCGCTCTGCGGGCAGGTGATTCAGAAATACCTGGACCAGGAAATGTTCGCAGGCTGTCCTCCTTCCGGTAAATTTGACCTTTTTGCTACCGAGGGCGGCACGGCTGCCATGCATTACATCTTTACCAGCCTGATGGAGAACTATCTGTTGCACAAAGGTGACATGATCGCTATCGGGACTCCGATATTCACACCGTATATCGAGATACCACGGCTGAATGACTATCAGTTTATAGAACTTGAGATAAAACAGGGCGAGGATAAATACTGGCAGTATCCCCGGCAGGAAATA
>JAQTLG010000205.1 GCA_028715025.1 Dehalococcoidia bacterium
TCCAGCAGCTTGAGCTGTTCAGGCGTGTAATATATCTCGATGGCCTCGGCCGGGCAGATCTTTATACACCTGCGGCAACCGGTGCATTTTTCAATATCTATAAGCGGTACACCCTGGTCCGTGATACCTATCGCGTGCTTGGGGCAGACGGTCATGCAGCGCGCGCCGCAGGATATGCACTTGCCTTCCACACGCCTGGCCACACCGAGGGGTTTTCTTATCTTCTTTTCTTCCGGCATATCTCTCCGATCTCTTGGTCGTACCCGGTTTTATTGAGTTGAGATGACGTTCCTGCTGACTAATTTTTCCAGCAGCATGCGTGCCGCCTCTTCCGGATCGGTTACGGACTCCCCTCCCAATATCTGGCCGGGCGGGCGGTCGGGAGAGAAAATCCTGCGCACCGATGTAGCGGAACCTTTGAGGCCGATGACATCCTCGCTCAGCTTAAGCACACTGTTGTCCCAGATATTGATGCAGGCATCATTTGCCATCAGCCGCATAGGCACCGTCGGGTAACGAGGGCGGTTGATCTCGCGCAGCACCGCTATCATAGCCGGCAGGGTGGAATCCAGAACTTCGTATCTGTCCTCGAACTTGCAGCGCACCCTGATCCTTTTATGTTCGAGGTCTATATCCTCGATACGGTCGACCGATGTAAGCTGAGCACACTTAAGACGCGTTGCGATGCCCGGCCCCACCTGGGCTGTATCTCCATCAATAGTCTGCTTTCCACATATCACCATGGCCAGCTCGTCTTCTTCAGCCAGCATGCGGATGGCGGAGGTCAGCACCATACTGGTAGCCAGCGTGTCGGCCCCGCCGAAAGCGCGGTCGCTCAGCAGCACCACGTCGTCGGCGCCGACCGCCAGGGCCTTGCGAAGCGTCATCTCGGCTCCGGGCGGACCCATGGAAAGCGCCACCACTTTAAAGCCGTACTTTGCCTTCAGCCGCAGAGCCTCCTCGAGAGCGTGGGCATCAAAGGGGTTGACGATGGAAGGAACACCTTCACGGATAAGCGTGCCCGTATCAGGATCGATCTTGACCTGAGTTGTGTCCGGGACCTGCTTGATACAGGCGACGATTAACAAGATAGACGCTTCCAGTTATATTTATATATGCGCATTATCAGATTAGATTTTACCGATATTAAGACTATATATTATTGCAATATTGACTTTTGGTCAATGTATGAATTGACAAGCATATCCTGCAGTACGTAGAATTCAGCACCGAAAAAGATCATGGCTACTTCAAATAATATAATCGCAGGCGTCATGATCGCCGTCATACTCATATGTGTCGCAGCGATCGTCTGCCTGGCCGTGACGACCCAGCCTTCCGAGAGCTTCAGCGAGTTCTACCTGCTGGGTAAAGGGGGCAGGGCTGCCGATTACCCGTCGCAGGCCATATCCGGGCAGCCCGTGAGCATAATCGTGGGTATCGTGAACCACGAAGGACGGCCATCTGATTATACAGTCCAGATCAGGGAAAATGATGCTATAATCAAGTCGATAACCGTGGGAAAATTAAACGACGGCCAGAAGTGGGAGCAGCCGGTGGAATTCACCCTGAAACAGTCCGGGGAAGGCCGGAGGGTGAATCTGTTCCTGTTTAAGGATAACGCGGCTGCGCCATGTATCAAAGACCCGCTGGTATTGATTATGAAGGTAACGGAGAACTGAGAATATGTGCGGAATCATCGGCTATTGCAGCAAGAACGGCAAGGCTTCCCAGGTAATCTTCGAAGACCTCAAGCGCATGGAATATCGCGGCTACGATTCTTCGGGCGTGGCCATGATATCCGACGGCAAACTGCTGGTGAAGAAGGGAGTGGGCAAGCTGGAGGAGGTTAACCGCAAATACAAGCTGGATAAGATACCGGGCAGCGTCGGTATCGGACATACGCGCTGGGCCACGCACGGCGGTGTGACGCAGATCAACACACATCCCCACTGCGACTGCAGAAACGAGATCGCCGTGATACACAACGGCATCGTCGACAACTACCAGGAGCTGCGCAAGGACCTGATCAAGCGCAAGCACCGCTTTCTCTCCGAGACCGATACAGAGGTCATACCCCACATGCTGGAAGACGAGATGAAACGCGGCCGATCGCTGGAGGAGGCGGTGATGGCGGTGGCGCCCAGGCTGGAGGGTTCATACGCCTTTCTCGCCATCAGCACCAATGAGCCAGGCAAGGTCGTGGGCACCCGCAAGGGCAGTCCACTAGTGGTCGGCCTGGGCAAGAATAAAGCCTTCGCAGCCAGCGACTCGATGGCCCTGGCCGGGCAGATAGACCAACTGTATATGATGGGCGAGGGCGAGATAGCGGTACTCACCGCAGATAAAACAGTTTTCTTCGACTCCACGGGACGGCCGATCAGCAAGAAGGCGACTAAACCCGACGCGGTCTGGAATGATAACAACAAGGAAGGCTACGAGTACTTCATGCTCAAAGAGATCATGGAACAGCCCGATACGCTGCTGGCTGCCACGCACCAGGACAAAGATGTTTTCACAGCGGTAGCGCTGGATGTGCTGAGGGCCGACCAGATCATAGTCACAGCCTGCGGCTCCTCGCGTTACGCAGCACTGGTGGGACGCTACCTCTTCTCCAGCGTCGGCAAGAAATTCTGCGAGGTGGTCATGGCCTCCGAGTTCCAGTACTTCGCCGAATCGGTGAGCAGGAACACTCTGGTGCTGGCCATATCGCAGAGCGGCGAGACGCTGGATGTAATCGACGGCGTGGAGCTGGCCCGCAAGGCGGGCGCACGAATAGTCTCAATCATAAACAGGCCCCAGTCGCTGCTGGGCGAGCTCAGCCATAATGTGCTGTACCTTAACTGCGGCCCCGAGATCGGCGTGGCCGCCACCAAGTCGTTCCTCAACCAGCTGGCCATCTTCTACCTGCTGGCATTTTCCATGGTGCATTCGTTCGATATGGCGGTCGACAATATACGCAAGGTCAGCCGGCAGGTCGCAAGGGCTATCGACTGGAACAACGACGTGATAGCCGGAATCACGAAGGAATACCACGATAAGAACGATTTCTACTACATCGCCCGCGGCATCAACTTCGCTATAGCATCCGAGGGCGCGCTGAAGCTGAAGGAGATATCCTATATACATGCCGAGGGCATGCCCGCCGGCGAGCTCAAGCACGGCACTCTCTCGCTGATCGAGGAGGGCACACCCGTGCTGGTGATCTGTCCCGGGGACTTCACCTACAAAGAGACGCTGGGCAATGCCATCGAGGCCAAGGCCAGAGGCGCCAGAATAATAGCGGTCTCCGATGTCAATAACGAGGTCTACGACCACTGGATCAGGATCCCCAGGGTTCACGACCTGCTCTACCCCATGGTGTCCGTTGTGCCGCTGCAGCTGCTGGCCTACCACATGGCCACCCGGCGGGGTCGCAATCCCGACATGCCGCGCAATCTCGCCAAATCGGTGACGGTCAGGTAGATTGAATGAAAATCATCGCCGTCATCCCCTGCCTGAATGAGGCGGCTTTCATCAGCGATGTTGTCAGCAAAGCTATTAAGCATGTCGACCGTGTTTTCGTAATCGACGACGGCTCCGGCGACCGTACCGCAGAGGTTGCCCGGCAGGCAGGCGCAGAGGTGATCAGGCACGGGAAACGGCGCGGCGCGGGCGCAGCCACACGTACCGGTTTCCTGGCTGCGCTGAAGGAAGGAGCCGATATCGTGGTAACGCTCGACGGCGACGGGCAGCACGACGCGGCGGAGATCCCTAAAGTGACCGGCCCCCTGATGCAGGGAGAGGCCGACCTGGTAATTGGATCGCGCTTCGTCAAGCCCTCGACCAACATGCCCCCCTACCGCAACCTGGGCATCGATATCATCACCTGGCTGTACAACCTGGGCTCGAAGGACAAAATCACCGATTCCCAGAGCTGTTTTCGCTCCTACAGCCGCAAGCTGCTGGAGACGGTCGACATCACCCGCGATGATTTCGGCTTCAGCGTAGAGGTGCTGATCAAGGCCAGGAAAAAAGGGCTGAAGATCGTCGAGGTACCGGCCTCCTGCTACTATCACGCGGACAGCTCAACCATGGATCCTATTACACACGGGCTGGGAGTCGCCTGGAGCGTGATACAGCTGCGCGCCGCGATTGAACTATGCGGGCAAAAAG
>JAQTLG010000206.1 GCA_028715025.1 Dehalococcoidia bacterium
CAGGTATCGATTGAAACCTGTTCGCCATCCAGCCCCGAAAGAGAGAAGGCGGGGGCTTCGCATCCCACATTGGGACAAGTGCGGGAGATCGGGATTTGCTCCAAGGACGGCGCACTGACATCACTGGCCTCGGTATTACCCGATTTATACACTATATTCATTAAATCTACAGCTTCATCTGCAGCCGTGGCAAAGGTCGTGCAGCCTGTGCTGACATTGGTGTATTTCCCGTTCACGATACCTATGACCTCTCCAAAGCTGTTGATCATAGGTCCACCACTACTCCCCGGATATACCTGAGCACTGGCCTGGATAAAACTCACCGATTCTATGGTCGGAAAAGCGCAGACGATCCCTTCAGACAAGGTCGGCGATATCGAATCGGTGTAGGCCGGATAACCTGCAATTGTAACAGCATCGCCGATCTGAAGACCATCCGACTCAATAGAGCTACCCAGATTGGCACAAGTGAACTCATCTGTTCCGCCAGCAATCATGACCAAAGCCAGGTCTTTCGCCTGGTCAGCAGCGAACACACTGCCTTTATACACCACTCCATTACTTAACATCACATAAGCCGTTTTCTCTTCTCCGACCACGTGCCAGCTCGTCAGCGCGCAACCTGAATTATGGACTATTATGCCAGAGCCCATCCTATCCCCTGCCATAATTTTAACCACGGCAGGATACAGCTTGCGGGCGCTGTCAGCGCCTGGAGATGTTCTGCACGATGCAACCGAGCTGGCACAGAAAATTAATAATCCTAAGGCAACGGCTATTATCAGCCTGCTTCTTCTGTTATGCCAGCTCATAGCTCACTATATTATCATATATCGAGTTTTACCTTCCCTGACCGTATTTATCTATGTGACTGCCTTATAAAAGGTTTTATCTGCAGGGACGAACCTACTATAATAGATGTACGATTCAATATATTGACAATTGTCTTTCAGTAATAAAAGCATCAGCAAAGAATTCAGGGCTAAGCGGAATAGAGATGGGTTTCAGAATTGTAATCGCCGACAGCAATGCAAATTTTATGAGTATGCTGGGACGTGCCTTGCTGGACTCGGATTACAGCCTGTACCCCGCAGAGTCCAGAGAAACAGCTCTGCAACAGATAACACAATATGATATCGATGCCTGCATAATAGACGTTGACCTGCCGGGCGGCATCGAGGAAGTCCTACAGGCGTGCATGAACAAATCAAAACCAATCGTGGCCATGGGAGCCTCCACCCTTAAAGAAACGGGGAAACTCGTGGAAATTATGTACTATGGGATACCCTACGTTAAGAAATTTAACGCTGAGGGCGAGGCCAAGCTGGATCATATTATTGCCAGAATGAACGTTCTTCTAAGGACACTGCTGATCTTCAGTAAGGATAGCGAATATCAGCGCGGTGTAATTGCCGGGCTCGAAAGCAAAGGTTATAAGGTTTTTACTACCGAGACCTCCGAAGATTTACTGCATACTTTTCTGCTCAGCGAACCGAAGGTCGTGCTGGTGTATTTCCCCACCGCCGAGGAAATTGAAGAACTTAAGAAGATCCGAAAACTGGACAATCATCTGCCTATTGCCGTTGTTTTGAACAACCTGCCGTCAGAGGCGATAGACCTTTTACAGGATAAATCCACAAAGGTCCTTTCCCAGGAAGAAGTATCCGATTACCTGGATTATCTCTGACCCACCAAACCGTTATATATACCCAGCGGGACACTGAGGTCGACTGCCGTTCCCTCCCCCGGTTTGGATTGGATTACCAGAGTCCCCCCCAATAACGAGACTCTTTCGTTCATACCCACCAAGCCCAGTTTTCCGCTGCTGGACAGGTCCCCAACAGCATCGGGCAGACGGAATCCTTTGCCATTGTCTTTTATAGCAACTGTCAGCTGCGAATCAGCAAATACAAGGTTGACATCGGCTTTAGTCGCCGCGGCATGCTTGCCAATATTATTAAGCGCCTCCTGTATAATCCTGAACAAAATCAGTTCCATCTCCGGCAACAGCCTCTGCTCCTTGCCGTTTATCTTCACAGAGATGTCAATCCCGCTGTCCTCAGCTTTCTGCTTGACCAGCCATTGAACAGCGGGCAACAAACCCAGATCATCAATGATTGACGGCCGCAGGTCCTGGCTGAACCGTCTTATACCCTGCAAGGAAACGCCGATCCTCTGGCGGATATCTTGCAGGGCTATTCTCTGCTGTTGTGAAAGGCCCACATTATCACGGATGAAATTGTCCATTTGCCTGGAAATAGCGAAAAGAGCCTGTGCCGTATCATCATGCAACTCGCGCGATATCCTCTTACGCTCCTCCTCCTGGGCCCTGGTGATCTGGTTTAAATAGTAACGCAGATTGTTCTGCATACGCCTCTCTTCCGAGACGTCCCTCGCTATATGCTGAAAGCCTACCGGCTTGTCATCGACGGTCATCAGTATGGTTGTCAGTGTCAGTGTCCTGGTGATCCCATCCTTAGTAATCGTCTGTTGCTCGTAAGGCTGGTTAAAAGGTTCTCCGTTAAGCAGTTTCTTAGCTACTTCCCGACCCAGCTTGAGCATACCCTCGTCCATGAACTCCTTGACATTTCTGCCTGTTAGTTTGTCAAGCGGGTAGCCCGAAATCATCAGTGTTGCGCGGTTACCTGCCAGTATTTTACCATCGAGATCCTGGAACCAGATTGCATCGTGGGCGTTTTCGAAAAGGTTGCGGTAATCTCTGGCTGATTTATATAGCTGATCCGCAATCTCCCTGGCCTCCGCGTACAGCTTGGCATTGGTCAGAGCCGATGCTATCTGACCGGCTATGGTGCTGAGCAGATCGATCTCGTCAGGCAGGAAAGTCCGCGGGCGCCGCATGCCCACACAGAGTGTTCCTATAACTTCTCCTTTGAATTTCATTGGAACTATAAGCATCGGGTGAATTTTATTACGTATTACGGCCGAACGCGTCAGCCTGGGATCGCTTGATGCGTCCTGCACAAGCATGACCTCGCCCGTGGCTGCGACCTCGCCGTTGAATCCCTCCCCTATCTTTACATGATCGAGCTCCGCTGCGCTCTCGGATGAAATCCCTTCATAGGCGGTAAGTATCATGTCGTTCTGTCTCGGTTCGATGGTATAGACCAGGATGACTTCGACTTCCATGACCTCACCCACCATCTCAACAGCAGTTTCAATGACCTTGGCAGGTTCGAGGTACTGGCTAAGGGCGTTGGAGATGGTATTTAATGTCGCCAGCCTCCTGGCATTGGCGCGGGCCTCGCGTATCCTGGCCTGCAGTTGCTCCTGCGTATTCTCCAGCGCCGTAACCGCTTTCTTGTAACGTTTATCGTCGTTCTCCTTAATACGTATCCAGTAGACAAAGACCAGGCCGGCTATGGTAACCAGCGCTACTTCGAGCAGCGCGTCGCTACGGTTGGTCGAAAAAAACAGTGCCTGCGGCAGCATCACCGCCAGCGAGGCGCCAATGACAATGAGCGTAGGCAGTATTCCGAAAACGAAAGCTGTATAAAGAACAATCAGAAGAAACAGGTTTCGCTCGATTGTATGGCGGCTCAGGTTAGAAAGATAGAAGTCCGACCGTAAGCCGCCCGGCCAGATGACATCACGGTACAGAAATAATGTTATAGCACCGAACAATGCGAGAATAATCCAGAAATGGTAGCTCGACCAGATTTTATGCGGAAATCTCATGTCATATAGGCCTCTGTGAGGCTATTGCGTGAACCGAATTAAAAGAGCCTTAAGGCAGCTCCTCCAGGGTGAGCCATCCCTTTTTTAATCCGTATACTATTGCTTCAGAGCGCGAACCCACCCCCAGTTTGTTAAAGATACTGCGCAGGTGAGTTTGAACCGTCCTCACGCTCAAAGTCAGACTGTCGGCTATCTCCATATTGCTCATGCCTTTAGCCGCCAGTCTCAATACCTCCATTTCTCTGTCGCTCAACACTTCACCGGGCGTCTGTACGGTCTGTTCCTCGATCGGCGAGCGAAGCCGGTTAAGTACTTTTTTCATAATTCTGGGATGCAGAACCGGCTCTCCTGTCATCACCTGACGTATAGCAACTATCAATTCCTCACCGCTCGATTCTTTGAGCAGGTAACCGGCCGCACCCGCCTCCAGCAGGGCGAAAACATATTCGTCA
>JAQTLG010000207.1 GCA_028715025.1 Dehalococcoidia bacterium
CATGCAGCTCTGGGTCAGGCTCTGCTCCAGAGCACCAGTGCCGGCATCTACATAGTACAGGACGGTAAATTCGTCTACCTCAGCCCCTTCTTCGAAACCCTGACAGGCTATTCTATCAAAGAGTTGCTGGGTCAGGAATCTCTCAAACTTGTCCACCCCGATGACCGCGAGATGGTCCACAAGGCAGCTATAAGTATGTTGAAGCAGCGACGCAAGCAAAATCCATTTGAATATCGTTTCTTAAAAAAGAACGGCGATGTAATGTGGGTGATGGAGACGGTATCACCGATTGACTATAAAGGTCGGCGTGCCACTCTGGGCAGCTTCATGGACATCCAACAGCGCAAAATGCTTGAGGAAGCCCTGGCCGTGTCGGAGCAATTGCATAGCGCCATACTTTCTCAAATGCATGATGCCTGTTTCGAAGTAGACCTGGCTGGCAATTTCGGTTTCACCAATAACTCCATGTGCCGTGGCCTTCATTACAAGCTCAACGAACTGGAAGGGAAAAACTTCCGCATTATTATCCCTGAGGAGGATCAGGAGACCGTATATCGTACCTTTAACCAGGTTTTTAAATCCGGAAAGACCATCGCCGGATTCTCTCATAGAGTGAAAAGAAAAGACGGCATCTTGATGATGGTCGAATCAACACTTTCACCCATCAGAGAAAATGGTGGCAAACTCAGGGGTTTCATCTGCGTCAGCCGTGATGTCACGGAGAGCAAACGCCTGGAAGAGGCGCTATCGCATTCCCAGGAAATGTACCGTGGCATCCTTGAGCAGATGCTGGATTCATATTACCACGTGGATCTGGCAGGCAATTTCATTTTCGTCAACGACTCAACCTGCCGTAACCTCGGGTATGAGAAAGGTGAACTGGACGGCAAGAATTTCCGTATCATAATGACCGAAGACGACCGAAAAAAAGTATACGACGCGTTTCATCAAGTCTTCCTGACAGGTGAGCCTAATAAAGGCTTCGCACACATGGTGATACACAAGGACGGCACCACAGGTTATGCAGAATCCTCCGTTTCATTGCTCAGGGATGAGAAAGGCAATCCCACAGGATTTACCTGCGTTGCCCGTGACGTGACAGAGCGCAGGTCGCTCGAACAGGCCATTCACAAATCGGAGGAGAGATACCGCACAATCCTCGAGCAGATGTACGACTCATATTACGAGGTAGATTTAGCAGGAAATTTTACATTCGTCAACGATTCTGTTTGTGCAAACCTTCTTTACTCCAAGGAGGAACTGCTTGGAAAAAATTATAATTTCAGCGTCCCACCGGATGAAATCAAGAACATGTTCCTGGCCTTCAACCGGGTATTCAGGACCGGTCAACCCAACAAGGCCTTCCAGCACAAGATACTGCGCCGCGACGGTAAAATTACTTACGCCGAAAGCTCTATCGACCTGCGCAGGGACGAGTCGGGCCAGCCGATCGGCTTCCGCAGCATCTCGCGCGACATCACCGAACGGAAACAACTTGAAGAGGCCCTGCTGGAGGAGAAAAACTTTACAGACTCAGTCCTGGACAGCATGCCGGGTATCTTCTACGCGCTCGATGAAAAAGGAAACCTTATACGATGGAATAAAAACGAAGAGAAGGTGACCGGTTATTCGAGCGCGGAACTGCATAATATGAATGCGCTGAACACCATAGCCGAGGAAGAAAGGGAGATGGTGGCATCGAAGGTCGCTACTGTTTTTTCGCAGGGCCATGCGTCAGTTGAAACCCAGGTGGTAGCGAAAGACGGCACAAAAATGAGATATCTGCTGACCGGCGCACGTGTCGATATCGGAAACAAGCCTTATCTCATCGGCATGGGAATAGACATCTCAGAACGCATACAGGCCGAGCAGGATTTAAAACGGAGCGAGGAGCGCTATCGGGCTCTGTTCGACAGCTCACTCGAACTCGTATATATCCTTGATTTCGAAGGCAGATTTCTGGATGCCAACCGCGCTACGATGGAACTAATCGGATACAGCAAAGACGAGATTTATTCCCTGAACGTAGCCTCGCTTTTTGATCCGGAGGACCTTCCCGGTGTAATGCAGATGCTGAATAGAGCCGGCGTGCCCGGACTGTATAAGGAGATGATGGAATTCAAGCTGCGCCGCAAGGACGGTAACCACGTATACATTGAGGCTCAATCTTCCCTCATTAGACGCGACGGCAAACCGTATGCCATCCAGGGAATCGCCCGCGATATAACCGAGCGAAAGATGTTCGAACAGCGGCTATCTGAGATGGCCACTCACGATTTCCTGACCGGCCTGCCCAACCGGATTTTGCTCAACGACCGCTTCACCATGGCTCTGGCGCAGGCCCACCGCAACAAGCACAGGCTGGCCATTATTGCTGTCGACCTCGACCGCTTCAAATCGGTCAATGACACTTTGGGGCACCAGGCCGGGGACGAGTTGCTCAAAGCCATAGCAATAAGACTGAAGGAAAGCGTTCGTTCCAGCGACACTGTAGCCCGCATGGGAGGCGACGAGTTCCTGTTGCTCATGCCGGAGATGCACATGATAGAGGATGCCAATAAGATCATAGACAAGATAGCCTTTGCCTTCAAGGAGCCGTTCGCCATACAGGGCAGCCGTCTGAATATGTCGGCCAGCATGGGACTGGCCATCTACCCGGATGACGGCGAGGATATGGAGGCTCTCATGCGCAAGTCCGATGCCGCCATGTACAATATCAAGCGCCATGGCCCCAGCGAAGGCCGTCCCCGGCATAAGACGGAAGAAGGCTCTTAGGCTATGCTACCCTGACCCTGCGGCCTGATGCCAGTCGATGCGAATTACTATTCGTTTCAGCTATCAGGTATACTTTGTCACAAAATTGATTTTTACCGCCCTCTTTTCATGGAAATAACAATTTGCACCAAAGAAGATTTCGATCAGATACTGACCGATTTCGGCCAGTTCTGGGAGCATGAACGCACACTTGCCCTACATCACCCCACACTGCTTTACGAGTTCGGCAATTCAGCATTTGTTATAAGGCATGACAACAAAGTCGTTGCCTATCTTTTCGGCTTCATATCACAAACGGAGCCGGAAGGTTATATTAACCTTCTGGCAGTGCGCCCGGAATACCGCAAGCAGGGATTGGGTAGGATGTTATACCAGCGCTTCGAGCACCATGCTGTGGAACACGGTTGCCTGCGGCTGAAGGCCATCACCAGTCCTGCCAATACGCTTTCCATCAACTTTCACAGAAACATAGGCATGATACCCATTGGAGAAATGGATCCAACAGGAGTGCCAACCATCAAAGACTATGCAGGGCCAGGCAAAGACCGCGTTGTTTTCATAAAAATTGTCGGCCGGGCAACGCATGACAGATAACAAGAGCTTGCAATACGGATGGGTGGTGGTGGCCTCCGCCTTTATTATCACCTTCATTACGTGCGGGGTGAATTTCAGCTACGGCGTTTTCTTCCTGCCTATAGTGAATGAATTCGGCTGGTCGCGCGGGCTGGCCTCGGCTGTCATGCTGGTTGCAGGTATCACATACGCCATCACCCTGCCTTTCACAGGCATACTTGCCGATCGTTTCGGCTACAAGTGGGTGCTGGCCGCCTCGGCCGGCTTCCTCAGCCTGGGCTTGATACTGAGTTCCCAGATCCAGGAGCTATGGCAACTGTACATATTCACCGGTCTGCTGGTGGGACTGAGCATTAGCGCCTCCTTTGCCATACCTGTTGCACTGGTATCCCTGTGGTTTACCAGAAAGCAGGGCCTGGCTGTTGGTGTTGCTACACTCGGAATCAGCCTCGGAACAGCCACCATTCCGCTGCTCCTAAGTTACCTCATCAGCTCAGCCGGCTGGCGGCCGGCGTTGCTGCAGGCCGGCATAGCTACAGCTATATTCTGCATACCGGCCACTTTACTGATGCGAAACCCTCCGCGTAATATCCGGGCAACCAGTTCTATAAATAGCGCTGAATCCGCCAAGACGCAGAATGTTGTTTATTCAGATCTTGATACGGGATTAACAGTCGCTCAAGTCATCCGTACAGGTCAGTTTTGGCTGCTCTTCACCATATTTCTGCTCTTT
>JAQTLG010000208.1 GCA_028715025.1 Dehalococcoidia bacterium
TAGCGTTAGTCATGGCCGCACGCTGCACCACCTGGCTGGCGCGGAGCTGGTCCCGCCGGTGTATGACATAGACGTGACCGGCATGCTGGCTCAGTTCAAGCGCGTCCGTCACGGCCGTATCCCCACCGCCCACTACGGCAACATCCTTGTTCTTGAAGAGGAATCCGTCGCAGGTGGCGCAGTAGGACACGCCGCGCCCATTCAGCCTTTCCTCGTCAGCAAGGCCCATTTTCCGGTAGTTTGTACCGGATGCTATCACCACTACCGGCGAAAGGAAGTCGCCGTCATCGGTGACGGTCCTGAACAACGTCTTTTCATGTTTGAGACCGCTTACCTCGGCGGTCGCGAAATTCAAACCGAACCTGGAGGCCTGATCATTCATGAGCTGGGCAAGCTCCATGCCCGAAATGCCGCCGGGGAAACCGGGGTAGTTCTCCACCAGGGCGGCATTGACGATCTGGCCGCCGGGCAGGCCGCGCTCCAGCAGCAACGTGTTGAGACCGTACCTGGATAGATAAAGGCCGGCGGTCAGCCCGGCGGGACCTCCACCGATAACAACGGCTTCATACTCTTTCATCATACCCTCCCTGGTAGTGAAGTATTTGACATAATGTAATTACTTGCGGCTGTGGTATTTACGATAGACTTCCTTAAGGTGCTTGTTGGTGACGTGGGTATAAACCTGTGTGGTGCGGATACTCTCATGTCCCAGCATCTCCTGGACCGACCTCAGGTCGGCCCCCTGGATAAGCAGGTCGGTGGCAAAGGAATGCCTCAGCGTGTGAGGATGTGCATCGAAGGGCAGGCCGGCCTTTTTAGAGTACTTTTTGACGATTAATTGGATGGATCTGGGCAGAAGTCGCATTTTTTCACCCTGTTTAGCCTCAGATCTTTCACGACTATAACGTATAAATAGGGGAACGTAATTGTCCTTTCGAGCGGCAAGATATCTTTTTATCCACTCAGCGGCGGTATCTGAAATAAAAACTACACGCACCTTATTACCTTTTCCTTTAACACCGAATTCCTTGGTATCGAAGTTAATCTGATCGCGATTCAAGTTACTTAATTCGGATACTCGCAGTCCAGTACTAAATAGTAGTTCTAGAATTGCGCGATCGCGCAATCCAATTTCGTTTGATATCTGAGGACTATCTAATAATCTGGCCAGTTGATCAGAATTTAAAAAACTGATAATTCGATCCTCTGTCTTCGGTAGCTCGATTTTATCGGGATTTAGTGTCTTAATATCCCTGTGAGTTATTAAATATCTAAGAAATGAACGTAAACAGATAATATTGTAATTCTGGGTAACTTTTTTAATAGCGTTTCCTTTGGAAGTTTTTAAATTAGCCAGATATATTCGATATTTCATTATTAAGTCTGTATCAATTTTATCGGCGCTAAGGGGGATGGAATTGCTTTCAAGCCAGCAAATGAATCGATCAAGATATCGCCGGTAATCACGGATTGTAAGAGGGGAAAGCGATTTCTGAATTAACAGATAATCGAGAAAATCAGAGGCAAGAACCTTAATCTGGCTGTTTTCAGCATCCATAACTTATTATATCAAGCACTTGCCATTACGCGAAAGTTACATTCTGCGTAATAGTTTACTTTGAGAACATCAGGATAGCTAATTTCGCTAATGTGCTCCCATTTTCACTGAAATAACAAGCGGCGCGAATCTTGTAATACATTCATTACGAAACGTATTGAGGCTAACACATCTCATATTTGGCTTTAATTTATTTCTATTTAGTCGAGACATTTTCTTGTCGATCTCATATTGAGGAAAATCAGCGCCTGTTATAACAAAGAAAAGCGGCAAGTGAAAATTCGCATACTTCTTTAATTTCGTATCTAAATTCCCTGTGATGCCATGTAATGTAAATGTATTGAATACCTCGACTGCAAAATTTTCTTGTGCATAAACGAAGAAATCAAGCCGGCTTCTGCCTGGCCCGTATTTCTTTTCTTCATGTACACATATCTCTCCGTAGCGGTCCTTTAATAACCTACCAACAAGATTTTCACTATCTAAAGATAGAGATTTCACATTTTTCCAGATTGTCTTCCTGTGCTCTCCATGAGCATAATCAATTTCAGCAATCCCCATTAACCGACTGATTTTGCGTAATCCCCCGAATTTCCTTTGTATTTGTCGGGCAGAGCAAAGATATGGGCAAGCATCGATTTCAAGAGAACTTGGGTAATGTCCGTTTTCTTTATTGAACTTTTCAAATCCTTCTTTGAGAAGTTGAAGAGTATACGTTTTGCCTTTTGGACGTGCCATTTGCCAAACTGCCTAACATTTAAATATATTTCTTATCGTATCACACTTCTTCTTCTATGACTTCCTGGCATTGTTTTCCCAGACCGCTGATCTCGAACTCCACTTTATCGCCCGGCTTGAGCCAGAAATCGTCGCCCCAGGATTTTGCATTTCCCGGCGGTGACCCAAGCAAAATGACGTCCCCCGGGTAAAGCGTAAAAAATTTAGAAAGGTAACTGATTATGCCCGCCGGGCTGTGGATATAGTCGCTGGTGTTAAAATCCTGCCGGACAGCCCCGTTTACCGTTAAAACCGCATGCAGGTGGCAGGGTTGATCAACCTCATCCGATGTCACTAAAAACGGCCCCAGGGGCGCGAAATTGTCGAAACTTTTGCCCTTTGTGTACTGTTTATCATTGGTCTCGAACTGCCAGTAGCGCTCCGAAAGGTCCTGACCGCACATATAGCCGAAGATGTGGCTCGCGGCCTGTTCAGCAGAAAGATACTTGCCCTTTTTCCCGATGACTACCGTCAACTCCCCTTCCCAGTACAATTTTTTGGTATAACGGCTATATAAAATCGGATCGTTTGGACCGCACACGGAGCTGTTGGCCTTGAGGAAAACCACCGGCTCCGACTCCTCCGTTATCTTATGCCCCATCTGCATGGCGTGCAGCCTCGAGTTCCACCCTATACAGATTACCTTGCCTGTAACCGATACCGGAGAGCCCAACCGCTCACAATCAGGTACCTGCGGCAGCTTGCGAGGGTCCATCTGGCTGACGCGCTCCAGCAGCGCTGCATCACCGAGGGTGGACCTGTCCCAGTCACTTAAAATGCCCGAAAGGTCGCGCAGTACGCCCGAACCGTCCACCATTCCCGGCTTTTCCTTTTCCAAGGGACCGAATCGGAACAGCTTAATGGCCCTGCCCTCCTTCTATCGGCGGATTGGCCAGAAATATCCCTATCATCTCTATCAGATTATTAAGATTCCAGCCTTTTAATGCGGAGACCGTTATGGTGGATTCCGGCGCAGATTGAACCTGAAAACAAATATCTTGCGCCTCTTCATGACTCTCCACCATCCGGTCCATCTTGTTGATAACCGTGATCCTCGGCTTATCGTCCAGCTTTAGCTTATGTAAAATGTCCTCCACGGTCCGGCTCTGGTTGACCGCCTCTGGGCTTGTTATGTCAACAACATGCAGCAGCAGGTCAGCCTCATCCAGCTCCTCCAGCGTGGCATGGAATGCGGCAACGATGAGGGGCGGCAGCTTATGTATGAAACCGACCGTATCGGTCAGCAAAATGGTGCTTCCTCCCGGCAGCCGCAGCCTCCTGGTGACCGGGTCAAGCGTTGAAAACAGCTTGTTCTCGGTGACCACCCCGGCCTGGCAGATGGCGTTGAGCAACGTGCTTTTGCCGGCATTGGTGTATCCCACCAGGGCCACCAGGGGCGTGTTGGACCTCTTCCTCTGCCTGCGGTAAAGCTCGCGGTGGCGCCTCACGGCCTCTATCTGCTTGTCTATGCTGCTGATGCGTTTCCTGATCAGCCTGCGGTCCGTCTCGATCTGGGATTCGCCCGGACCCCTGGTGCCGATGCCGCCCCCCAGCCTTTCCAGATGGCTCCACTGCCCTTCCAGCCTGGGCAGCAGGTACTGGTGCTGGGCCAGCTCGACCTGCAATTTGCCCTCCCTGGTACTGGCGCTGGCGGCGAAGATATCCAGTATCAGCGCAGTCCTGTCGATGACTTTGACACCCAGCGCTTCTTCCAGGTTGCGCTGCTGCCTGGGGGCAAGCTC
>JAQTLG010000209.1 GCA_028715025.1 Dehalococcoidia bacterium
CGATGTCGGCACATGCCCGCACACATTTGCGGCAGAGTATGCACTTGGAAAGGTTGCGCACCACATAGGGATTCGTCTCCTCGGCCGGGTAAAAACGGGGAGCTCTCACGTTGAAACGCGGGGCGCCCACCTGATAATCCGAGGCCAGATTATGCAGGGCGCAGTTCTCCGCATTGGTATCGATCACGCAGTCCCCGGTGTGAGCGGTGAGCAGGAGCTCCACTATCACCCTGCGGGCCGCTACAACCCTGGGCGATTGGGTGTGCACCACCATACCTTGCGATACGGGAGTGTGGCAGGCGCCCATCAGCGTCCTCGATCCTTCCACCTCCACCACACAGACGCGGCACACACCGGTGGGGATCAGACCCTTGATATGACAGAGCGTGGGTATGGTTATGCCCAGTGAAGTGGCCGCTTCGAGAATAGTGGTGCCGTCCCGCACCTTGATACTTTTCCCATCAATTGAAAGACGCATATTATCCATATCTACCCCCGCAATACATTTTGATGCCGATTAGTCTGCCGGTTTCTGCCCCCAATTGATTAATGCCTACCCCATCTGATCACAGAACACTACTACAACCCAATTTTCGTAGATGATAACACACAGGATAGTACACTGTCAATCGATACTATTATTATGAGTGAAATAAATACTGATACAATTAATAATATTAGTAAATAATTCTAAACAAGTTTATCTACATACGATTGAAAGACGTGCATTATCCATATTCGCACCCGCAATACATTTTTGGCCTCCTCCTGATAGTTAATATTTACCTGCTGTGGTTATTTCAACAGCAAAAGTGTTTTACGATGGATAGCTGTAATACAGCAATCCGGATCACATAGCTTTCTTTAGATCGGAAAGTACCTGTTCCGCCTCCTTAACAATATCTATAACTACATCGGCGGCATCTTTAATCTCGGTGATCATGCCGGCCACAGCGCCGCAGCCAACGCTCCCATCGACCACATCGCCTTCCAGCAGGCCGGGGATGATGGTGCCCCTGTAGAGCATGCTTACATCCACTAAGGAGCCGCCGCTGGCGGCCACCTTCTGGCATTTATCCGTCAGGTTATTGCGGATACCTCTTGCCATTCCCATGACGCCGGCGCTGGCCACAGTGCTGGTATCGATGGCCTCGAGTATGGCCTTTTTAACGTTGGGGTGAGTGTCGCATTCCGTGGTAGCCATAAACCGTGTCCCCATATATATGCCCTCGGCTCCCAGTGCAAACGCGGCCACCATCCCGCGACCATCGGCGATTCCTCCTCCCGCGACCACCGGTATCTTCAGCGCCCTGACTATCTGCGGTACAAGGACAAAGGTCGGCAGCTGATCCATGCCGCTGTGCCCGCCTCCCTCAAATCCGACCGCAATCATACAGTCGATACCCGCCGCCTCCGCTCTTTTAGCTATTTCAACGTTAATGGATAAGCCCCTGCACAGCACGGTGATGCCCGCCCGTTTAAACGGGTCGATGTAGGTCTCCATATTCTCACCTGTTATTACAACCGCAGGCACCTTTTCTTCAACGGCTACCTGGATTGTACGGTTGGTGAACTCCTTACCCAGGTCGGGGAATGCCGGGGGAGGCAGGACGATGTTCACAGCAAAAGGTTTGCTGGTCAGAGACCTTACCCTCTGAATTTCGCGCCGCAGCCGTTCACCGGTTTCCGCCACATCCTTGGTCACCGTTGTCGACCCGGCGTTTGGCCCGATGACGCCCAGTCCACCGGCATTGGATACTGCGGCAACCAGCCTGGCGCCGGTGATCCAGAGCATGGGCGCCTGGATAACGGGATATTCGATATTCAGTAGTCTGCAGACGCGGTTCTTCTTCGAATTCAATTCCTTTGCCTCCCAACTGTATAGTGTTTGACCTTATCGGAGAGCCGTGTGTGATCGAAACTGCCAGCATGATATCACTCAATATAAGAAATGTCAATATCGATATAAACACTATGGATATATATAATTGTGGATGATATTTAACCGCCTCCGCTTTGTTTAATCGGGTACACATTTTGACGAATGTCATATGTAAACCTCTGGATTGCCTCGATCAACGTACAATGACATAATGAGGGCATCATGTCGGATAGGCTTCTTTGTCGGCAACCGTTGTCAGGAATACGCATTCTCGAGCTTTCCGGACGCTGGACGGGATTCTGCGGCAGGCTTCTCTCCGACCTGGGTGCGGAGGTCCTCCTGGCGGAGCCGCCGGGGGGCAGCACCTCACGCAGTGCCGGGCCTTTCCTGTCCGATAAACCCGGACCCGACGGCAGCCTTTCTTTCTGGTACGACAATGCCGGCAAGCCCGGCATAACCGTTGATATGGCCATCCCATCGGGCTGTGAACGTATTCGTCAACTGGTACAATCCTGCGATATAGTGATCGAGTCCTGCGCGCCCGGCCGCCTTGCCGCAGCCGGCCTTGGTTATGAAGTGCTGAGACGGATCAATCCGGCGCTGATCATGGCCTCCATCACCGGCTTCGGCCTGACGGGTCCATACAGCAGGTACAAGTCGTGTGGGCTGGTGGCCTCCGCCATGGGAGGGCAGATGTATGTCTGCGGGTTGCCCGGCAGGCAGCCGCTGCAGCCCTACGGTGAGCAGCCCTATCGTCTGGCCTCGCTCTTCGCCGCCTGCGGAATACTCATGGCCCTTCGCCGGCGGGATTTGATGGGCGAAGGCCAGCATATCGACATCTCATTGCAGGAGGCCGCTGCCGCCGCTCTTGAGCATGTCATGGTGCAGTATTTCCACGATAAGGTTGTCGCCCGCCGGCAGGGCAGTCTGCAGTGGAACTATGCAGCCGACCTTTTCCCCTGCCGCGACGGCTATATATTGTTGACTTTCAACCGTGAGTGGGACACGCTGGTGGAGCTGCTGAGCCGCCACGATATAGCAGCAGAACTGAAGCAGCCTGCCTGGAGGGAAGAAAGCTACCGCAGGCAACATATCGAGGACATCCAGGAGGTGCTGACCTTCTGGACCTGCCAGCATGACAGCGGTGAGCTTTTCAGGCTGGGACAGGATATGCGTTTCCCCTGGGCGCCGGTCGGTTCGATCGCGGATGTAGCGCAGAACGCTCAACTGAGGTCCAGGCGGTACTTCGTGCCGGCCTCCCATCCTCTTGTTGAACAGGGATTCGAGGTTCCACGTCCGGTCATCGCCTTCACCGGTGCCCCAACTTACACGTGGCGGCCGGCGCCATGCGTCGGAGAGCATGAAAAGAAATCTGAAGCCGGCGAACATAATGGCACATCTCTGCGAGCGGATGGAGAAATATTGAAGGGCCCGTCCGATGGAATGCCGCTGGAGGGCGTACGTGTGCTGGATTTCACCTGGATGCTGGCCGGGCCCTATGCCACGCGCCTGCTGGCCGACTTCGGCGCGGAGGTCGTGAAAGTGCAGTCGCGTCAGACCGCGACCGGGGCCGAGGATAATCAGACCGGGTACTTCGCTGCCTGGAACCGTAACAAGCTGGGCATTACGCTTAACCTTTCCAGACCGGAGGCTCACAATATCGTGATCGAACTGGTCAGAAAATGCGATATCGTCATGGAAAATTTCACCCCTCGCGTGATGCGCAACTGGGGCCTCGATTACGCGCGCTTGCGTGAGGCCAATCCGAAACTTGTAATGGTCAGCCTCTCAGGATTTGGCCGCGGAGGGCCCTGGGAGAACTACGCTGCGCTGGGATCGACGGTACAGGCGCTCTCCGGATTAACAGGTTTAACTTCGTATGGGGATGGCAGGCCCTGCGGTATAGGATTCGCACTGGCCGATCATGTCTCCGGTCTCTACGCCGCCCTGGCGGCTCTCTCCGCCCTGCGACGCAGGGACGCAACCGGTTGTGGCGAGTACATAGAGATATCCGAGCTTGAGGCCGCCTGCAGCACGCTCGCTCCCGAGTTTATATATCTATCGCTCGGCGGGAACGCCGCCGGGCCGCGGGGCAACATCCCGGCCCATCAGACGGCAGCACCATATGGGTGCTATTTATGCAAGGGCGACGATAGCTGGTGCGT
>JAQTLG010000210.1 GCA_028715025.1 Dehalococcoidia bacterium
CCAAAGGATTTTATCAATTATATGCTGACGGGAAACTATGCTACAGATAATTTGAGCGCAGCCGGCCTGGTGAACCTCATGGATAATAAATACTACCAGGAATATTTCGATATCCTGGGTATCCCGCTGAGGATTATGCCCGATGTGCACGGCATCTCGGAACCAATGGGCAAAGTCAGCGGAGAAGTTTCAAAGCTTACGGGACTTGCCGAAGGCACGCCGGTTGTCACCGGCTGGATGGATACTCTCTGCTGCAGCCTCGGCTGCGGGCTGGTCGAGCACGGGCTGGCATTCAATTACAGCGGCTCATCCGAGACCATTTGCCTGGCCTCCAGAGATTTTTCACACGCAGAAGGGTTGGTGGTGGGGCCGGTCTTCGACCTTTTCTTTATAGGAGGAGGCGCCTCTACCAGCGGATATTCGCTCAAATGGTTCAGAGACACGTTCGGGCAAACGGAGCGGGAGATAGAATCCCATACTCCCAACCTTTCTGCATATCAGCTTTTCGACAGGATGGCCGCCACGGTGCCTCCCGGGTCCGAGGGTTTAATATTCCTGCCCTATCTCAGCGGCGAAAGGTCTCCTATCTGGGACCCGAATGCCAGAGGAGTTTTTATAGGGATTACCAAGATGCACACCAGGTCCCATTTTATCCGCGCCATCATGGAGGGTGTCGCCTACTCCAACAGGCATATATGCGAGATAGCGGAGAAGGCCAGCGGGATTAAAGTCGAGGGAATAAGAGCGGCGGGCGGGGGCGCAAAAAGTAATATCTGGAACCAGATAAAGGCCGATGTGCTGGGGAAAAAGTATTTGCGGCTCAAGGAGCTGGAGGTCGGCGCTGCGGGCGCCGCCATGTTAGCCGGTATGGGAGCCGGCATATTTAAAGACCAGAGAGAAGCAAGCAAAAATTTTGTTCACGTGGATGAGGTGATTGAGCCCGTCATGCAAAATCACGCAGCCTACGACAAGTACTTCACTATTTACAAGGAGCTCTATCCGTTACTGAAGGATACATTCGCCAGATTATAGATAAGAAAAGGAGTTATGAAAATGTCTGAGATCGGGAAATCGGTAAGGTTAGGAAACATTATCAACCAGCGGTCGAAGAGGATGGTTGTGGTCGCTATGGATCACGGCCCCATTATGGGCCCTGTCCCGGGTTTGATAGACCCGGTTGATACGATAAAGAGGGTGGTGAAGGGAAAGCCGGATGCAATTATGCTGCATAAGGGAAATGTCAGGGCGGGCCATTCATATCTGGTAAAAGCCGGCGTGCCGTTTATCTTAAATATAACCACTTCCGTTCTAATGGGACCGGTATGGGACAAAACAACTTTGATCGATGAGGTGGAGACCGCGGTAAGATTGGGGGCATCCAGCGTGACAATCAGAACGCTGCTGGGCACGAACTATGATACCGATATGCTGAACGATTTCGGCATGGTCTCCCTGAATTGCGATAAATGGGGGATGCCTTTATTTGCCATGATATATCCCGACGGCACCGATAATCCCAAGAATGTTGTGTATGTAAAACATGCGGCCAGGGTCGCTGCAGAATTAGGCGCGGACGTGATTAAAACCCATTATACGGGCAGTGCCGAGAGTTTCAAAGAGGTTGTAGACTGCTCCACCGTCCCTGTGGTCATGTCCGGTGGAGAAAAAACAAAAGACCCGGCGGAATTTTTGAAAATAGCCAAAGGCGTGGTTGAAGCCGGAGCTGCCGGTGTCATGGTTGGAAGGAATCTGTTCGAATACAAAGACCCTGCGGCTATGCTGCGGGCCATAAAGGCCATTGTTCACGATGGCAAAACGGTGCAAGAGGCAAGCGTGGAATTGGAGAAATGACCGTTTCCGAATCTAATTGCATCATAATCCTTACTGAAGATAGAATTATTGCCTCAAAAATAGTATTATCGGGGGGATATACGCGAAACCCGAGCCAGCATCTGCTATGTTCGTCCGGCATCTGTCAATGATGCCCACTGAAATAATATAAGGGGTTGAAAATGGAAGAGAAGAAACTGCCACTCGCTACCAAGCTCGGCTACGGATGCTGCGATTTCGGAGGCAACCTGTTCTTTACGGCCACGGCCTTCGTGCTGATGAACTTCCTCACCGATACGGTGGGGCTGGCTGCAGCGCTGGCCGGCATCGCCCTGATGGTCGGGCGCATCTGGGACGCCTTCTACGACCCTGTCATCGGCTTCATCTCCGACAGGACTAAAAATAAAATGGGCCGGCGCCGGCCCTACATGCTGGGCGCCGCAATCCCGCTGTTTATCGCCGTGGTATTGATGTTTACAAACCCGGCGCTGATCGCCGGCGCAGGCGTCAGCCAGGCCACGTTGTTTATCTATGCCATGGTGGTCTACATCATCCTCTGTACAACGTACTCCACGGTGAACATACCCTATTCGTCACTGGGACCGGAGCTGACCGACGACTATCACGAGAGGACCTCGCTCAACGCCTACCGCTTCGGGTTTGCCGCAGTCGGCACACTGCTTGGAGCAGGGCTGGCACTTCCGATCGTGGCCATGGCGCCGGACAAGAACCTGGGCTTCGTGCTGATGGGCGCCATCTTCGGCGGCGTGATGATGATATCCGCTTTAATCACGGTCTTTACGGTCAAGGAACCGGCCAAAGTCCATCCGGCCCAGTCCCTTGGCTTCATCGATACCTACAAAGCGGTGTTCAAGAACAAGCCCTACCTGCTCATCCTGGCGACCTACATCATCCACATTCTGGGCATCACCGTGGCCAGCGCCATCGTGATCTATTACTTCAAGTACATACTGGGCGATGAGGGCGCTACTACCTTCGCCATGCTCATCTTGATCGTAACCGGCATGATCTTCATACCGGTCAGCGTGGCCATGAGCAAAAGGGTGGGCAAGAAGCTTGTCTACGGCCTGGGTTTCATCATAATGGCTGTCATGCTGATGATCATCTTTATCTTCGGCCAGACCATGGGCGTGGTCTTTACGCTGGTCATGATGTTCTTCGCCGGCACGGGCTTCGGACTGCTCTACGCCATGCCCTACGCCATCGTGGCCGACGCCATTGAATACGATTACCTGTGCACGGGCGAGCGCCGCGAGGGCGCATTCTTCGGCATCTGGACCTGGGGGCTCAAAATAGGACAGGCCCTGGCCATCTTCCTGATGGGTGTAATGCTGGAGGGGATGGGCTACGTGCCCAACGTCATGCCGCAGTCCGCCAGCTCGCAGCTGGCTATCACTCTTTTCCTGGGACCCATATCGGCGGGACTCTTCCTGCTGGCCGCCCTCTTCCTGTATTTCTATCCCATCACAGAGAAGCGGTACAAGGAGATCCAGGCGGGCATAGCCGAGATGGAAGCTAAGAAAGGCGTCGTTCCCCAAGCTTGAAATCGAGGACCTCGGGGAACCTCTCCCTGATGTCCAGCATGGCGCCCAGCGTGAGCACCACGGTCCAGGCCACGCAGGTATGGAAACGTCCCTTGGTGCCCAGTACCCTGTGCTTGTAGTCCCAGTTGGTCTGGTTCAACTGCTCCGGCTGCCAGCCCAGGAAATCTTTACCCTTGCCCAGCAGGTCGCGGGGGTTTGAGATGAGCTGTCCGCAGGCGCCGATCATGGCCCGGGCACACCGGTCCCAGAGGTCCTCCCCGGTGGCCTGCCATAACCTGAGGAAATCGAAGGCGATGGAAAGGCCGTAGAAATCCAGGTGGTGATGGGCCACCGAGACCGACGTCATGCCCAGCGTTTTGAAATCCCTCCTGCCCAGTGAGCTGTGCGGATCGAAGGGGACGTTGTAGGTATACATCCAGCTTAAGACGAAGCCTGCGCTCAGCCGTGCGTAGCGCAAATAGAATTCATTGTGCGACCGCTCGTAGAGGTCCAGGAAGGCCCTGAGTAACGCCACGCCCGCCTCCTTGTCCACGCAGTCGGCGTCCAGCGTATCGGCGTAAAAGGCCCCTTTATCGACCAGCGACGCATAACACCTGCCCGCTTTCTCCAGGGCCCCGTCGATATCGTCCCGCTTACCCGTCAGCTTCTC
>JAQTLG010000211.1 GCA_028715025.1 Dehalococcoidia bacterium
TTGGCGGGTAGTTGTTTGGCCGCGATACAGGTTCTGGCCGGCTGTTTATCGGGGAAATAGGTTCCATAAACTTCGTTCATCAAGTTGAAATCGGCCATGTCCCGCAGATATACGTTGGCATTGACCACCCTGTCCAGGTCGCTGCCGGCGGTTTTTAGGATTCTACGTATATTGTCGAGGGTAATCCCGGTGGCTTTCTTTACGTCTTCCAGTTCGAAAAGGTTCCGTTCGAGGTCGACGGGGCCCGTGCCGGACACAAAAATGAATCCGCCGGCTTCAACCGCATGGGAATAAGGACCAGCTTTCGCCTGCCCCTCAACGTTGTGGACTTTCCTTTCCATTTAACGCCTCTCCTTCCTCAAAAATATTTCAGACCCTTTCAATTGTAACGTGTTTGGAGAATAAATAGGTAAAAACGTAGAGGGCAGCCAATAAGGGGCCACCGATTATGCGAAACAGGAAGATCTCGAGCGGATACGCAGACTGTGAATTGATCACCAGACTGGTGATAAACAGACCGATTATCGGCACGAGCGTGATCAGCAGCACATCCCTGCGTTCAACAGGCTTGTACGCCGCCCACAGGAGCAGAAATGTCCATCCGATCATGAGAATGGCTCCCGATGCCAGAGTGTAGCTTACCTCGTTAGTGTAATCTCCACTGAACGCCATGCTGAACATGGGAATGGAAACGGCGGCATCTACCACTGCTCCTATAAGATATGCGGCTATCAGTAGCATCTTTCTATTTTTCATCCAGCCCCCTTTTTATTGCAGACGTAAGATTATTCCGGTTGAGTAATCAAGAAAGAGCCTCGATTTCACGCTCGGCACGGTTAATGATCTCCCTGATGCGCGACAACTTCTCTTCGTCCATGCGCCGGGCTTTCCTCATGATGCTCCTGCCGAGATGGCCCATCTCGCGCATGATCTCATGCATCTCTTGGTGGCTTCCGCCTTTGCACCATTCATGCATATGTGCCCTGATCTTATCCATGGTCTCCCCCTTTTCCTTAAGAAATTCTTTGCCGGAATCCGTGATCGTGTAAACTCTCTTCCCGTCCTGTTCGGACGACTTCACATATCCCATATCCTCCAGCAGTTGCAGAGTGGGATATACGCTGCCCGCGCTGGGAGAATAGAATCCGTAAAAGCGGTCCTCCAGCGCACGAATTATCTCGTACCCGTGCGCCGGCTTATCCTTTAACAGGTCGAGAATTACATACTTGAGGTCCCCCTTTTCAAAAAAGCGGGAATGGCGCTCGCGTTCAAAATGCCTTCTGCCAAACATGTTACTCCTCCTTATTGGATATATTACGATATATCGTAATATAACATGATATATTCTGTCAAGAGGCATAGGTGATAGATTTCAATAGGGTATGTTATTCAGGAAAGGGAAGGAAGCGCAGGGCTGGTGTGCTGGCGTGAGAGTGAATGTGTCTTCTATTTAGTGGTCCGTTTCTTCCCCGGCTTTTTCCGCTTCTGCAGTCCCTGCTGTATGTTGTCGTGCAGCCAGCCTATCTCCAGCCGGCGGTTACTGATTATATGCGTCTGTAACTGGTTGTCCGGCGTCATCATGGACTCAAGTTGTTCACAGGTTTTTTCTGCCGTGGCCAGCAGCTTGACTGCATCTTTGAATGAATCGTCCTTTACCCTGCTTTCAATGAATTTGATCTGATTGAACAGCTCCTTGCTGATATCTGCGAATTGATTGGATGCCATGGAGTTACTCCTTCCCTTATGCGGACGATATTTGCAAGCAGAGTTTTTCTGAACTTGTAGCCGTATTTAAATTATACGACACTTAACATAAAATTTCAAATTTATCACGATATTGTTTGCATCTCACCGGCGCCGAACCATGAATTGCATTGACGAACTTATGGACAATGTAATAGTCTTATTGGAAGGGGAGGTTGTGCAGTATGAAATCCGGCCATTCAAATATACCGATCGAGCGAAACATCGCCATGGAGTTGGTGCGTGTAACGGAAGCTGCCGCCCTGGCTTCGGCGCGTTACCTGGGCAGGGGTGATAAAACGATAGTGGATGCGGCCGCGGTAGCCGCTATGCGTTATGTGCTGGGCTATGTGCAAATGGACGGGATCGTAATCATAGGGGAGGGGGAGAAGGACCACGCTCCCATGCTGTACATAGGCGAGCATATCGGCGGCGGATCGGGACTAAAGGTTGACATCGCCGTGGACCCCGTGGACGGTACCAATCTCGTCGCCAGGGGCCTGCCCGGCGCCATCGCCGTCGTGGCGCTTTCCGCCAGGGGAACGATACACTGGCCCAGGCAGTTTGTCTATATGGATAAAATCGTCACCGGCCCCGAGGCCAAAGACTGCATCGATATAAATGCGCCGGTTTCAGAAAACCTGAAGAACATAGCCGTCGCCAAGAGAAGAAAGATATCGGAGCTGACCGTTGTTGTCCTGGACCGGCCGCGCCATGAGCGTTTGATAGTAGACATCAGAAATGCCGGCGCCAGGGTTAAATTGATCACCGACGGCGATATCGCGGCCAGCATAGACGCGGCTCTGCCGGAGAGGGAGGTCGATGTGCTGATGGGTATCGGTGGCACACCTGAAGGGGTTCTCTCAGCCGCCGCTATTCACTGCATCGGGGGCGCTATTCAATGCAAGGCCTGGATGCGCGACAGCGGCGAGAGAAAGGCGGCCCTGGCCGCCGGGATAGATATCGACAAGGTCTATAAGACGGAGGACCTGATAGACAGCGACGACGTCTTTTTCGCCGCCACCGGCATCAGCAGCGGTGAACTGCTTAAAGGAGTGCGCTATTTCAGCGGAGGGGCGCGGACGCAGTCCATAGCGATGCGCTGCCGCTCCGGCACGGTGCGCTGGATCGACGCACAGCACAACTTCGATCGACTGGACAAACTCAGTTTCTTTGAAGTACATTGAAAGATGCTCAGTCAGGTCTAATCAAAAGGAGGAAAGTTCAAATGCCACACGCACGGTTAAATACCGCTTACCTTAAAGTCCAGGCGACTTTTCCGGACGAGGAACAGAGCAAGTCTATGGAGAAGGCGCTGGCCATTAAGAAGAAAATCGAAGACCTGCTAAAGAAAGAAAAACTCGAAATTTACGAAGTTGTCCTGGAGACGATTCAAAAGAGCCGGTAGCGAAAACCGGGGAGATCAGCCGGACCGATTGATTCGGTCAAGCGGCGTATCTCGTAGTAAATTGAGACTATATGGTGTTGAAAAGTGTTGACAGGTTGGTGTTCAAGCGCCCTATCCTGAGGAGGTCAGCATGAAGTTACTCAAATTATTGGGCAATATTTATCTGGCGCTGGGATTACTGGTGCTGCTTGTGCTGTTCATTTATGACTGTATGGCAAAGGATAAGTTCTTTCTCCACTTCATCGGGATCTTTCTGGTAATTCCTGCAATTATATATTCCATGTGGAGACTCAGCGAGGATATCGAGGGCTACCTGAAGTGGAATCAAAAGTCACTGAGCGAACTTTCACGGGTCCGCGAGAAATTACAGAACAGGGGTAAACAGTACCGCGCTGATATAACTGCCTATTTGGCTTCGATAAAATCCGCCTGGTAGTACTTGCTGTTTTGCGGCAAGTTCACGATAAAATTCGGTAAAAACTCCACTTCAGCCAGGCCTCTGGATATGCGGCCGTCGAGCACATGCCCGCCGGATTTCCCGTCGTTGGTGATGAAATGAGCGTGGTAGCCGGGATAGACGAGTTCTTTCATCTGGGTGGGGCTGATGGTGATTGCCATGACGACATCCACGTTATTGAAGTCAAAGGTCGGCTCATTCTGCGTGATCGTGGAATAAGGCGTGGACGGGTAGGGTTGGTCCAGCTTTGTCAGCGTCCTTGCCTTGATGGATTCGAATGTGCCGTTTAGTTTGATGGCATAAAAGATATTCGGTGTGGGCAGCTGCCCGTTGATGTATTGTTGTAGCTCCTGGTAGCTCATCGGTTTATCGATCGTTATGACTTTGTCCGCCTTGAAGAACGTCGCCGTTGTATTGGGCATGCGCATGCTT
>JAQTLG010000212.1 GCA_028715025.1 Dehalococcoidia bacterium
GCTTCGCCGTCGGGAGGAAATGCCTCATCAGCCATGTCCCGTCCGACTTCATGGATAAAGGTCGCGTACAGGACGTCCTGGAAGGGCTTACTGTAGGCAAAGCTGGTAAAGAGCGCGTTGGATACCACATCTTCAGGGGTCCATATTTCCGGCTTGAATCCCAGCAGGGTGAATTCTATGGGGAGCGATTCCCTTCGGTTATTAATATAACTATTGACCCCATCGGTAAATGCTTTTATCAGTCCCGCGGTTTCGGGATCCATATTCCGCAGGAATTCCTTCTTATCACAGGCGGAAAACAGGGTGCGGAAATAGATGTCGGTGGCAAGGTAATCTTCCCCGAACACTTCAGCCAGCCTTCCCTGTGATGCGCGCCGCAGTGTTTCCATTTGAAAAAGGCGATCCTGCGCCATACAGTATCCCAGGGCATAGTAGGCGTCTCTATCGCTTTGCGCTTTTATATGGGGTATACCATAGGAATCCCTGACAATTATCACCGGGCTGCCGATTCCAGTTACAGTAAGGTTGCCATCATAATTTGAAACCGTGGAACGCAGGTATGCAAATATACCGCCCGCCAGTATAACCAGCGCCAGCAGGACTGAACCGATGATCCATGCAGCTTTTTTCATATTCTCCTCCGAATTGATCAGGGATTGAGTACAAGTGAATGGACTGCGTCAGCATCCACCTGCTGACGCGACCAGAGCATGGGGAGGTATACCATTTTGGCCCACAGGATATTCTGGTCGCCGTACCAGGGATTGCCCGGATGTCCGCTCTGGCCGGTGGAATTGATGCCGGCGCTATTGTCGAAATCCGTCAGGTCGACGATCATGCGCATGGCTGCCCCATGCTTGGTATTGAAATTGCCGTTGCTGGCGTACCATACGGTGTTGTTCAGACACTCGATGGTGCCCGAGTTGGACAGAGGTCCCTGGTTGACCAGCGCTTCGATCAGACCTATGCCGCTGGCGCCCAGCGGATTACTGACGAAGATCGTTTTATGTATCCTGCCCCATTGCCACTGGTTGCGATCTTTGCCCATGGCCGCCGCAGCAGCGGCATAAGCCTCTTCGAATGATTTGACCAGTATGTCGTCACGAGTTTCCTTTATATCCTTGGTGGTAGGATCGTCCCACCAGGCATCATCCGGGCTCTTAAGCAGCAAATTGATGACATAGTATTCCCTGTCAGCGGCATCGGTTCTGGCTATGCCCTCGAGCTCCGCCTGGAAGGTGTTGTACATCAGCCGCATGATTAATTCGTTGTAAAGTGCAGCCTGTGCACTATCTGCCGAACATACATAATCCCATCTGAGCAGCCAGTCGCGCGCATCGGATAGCTCCTGTGTGCTAAATTTAAGGCCCGCTAGTGAAGGCAGTATCTGTTGGGCAGGGATATTAAGGTTGTCGCCCTGCATGGTCTGGAAGGTAAGCACTGTATTGGGCGCAAGCTGGTTGAGCAGGTCGGCGGCCCGCTGCGCCCGATATCCGTAGAACCACTTGTTGTACTTGCTGCCGAAGTTGGCGTTGACGCCAGGCCCCAGCTTTTGGTTGAGCATCTCGAAATATTGAGGAGGGGCTATATCCTGGTTGCAGACCGACATATAATTGCGTGTCGGATTGTACACGCGCGGCATCAATTCGTAGGGCACGTATCCCTTCCATTCATATTCATCCGTCCAGCCCGGAACGGGAATCTGTCCCGTATGATAACTGGCACGCACGGGTACCCTGCCCGGCATCTGCAGGCCGATATTGCCCTGCCTGTCGGCATAGATCAGGTCTTGCGACGGTGTATCCCAGTATCTGAGCGCATCGCGGAATTCATCCCAGTTCCTGGCCTTATTCAGTTTGTTTATTGACAGGGCAATAGTGCTTGGCTCCAGACCGGTCCAGTGCACCGCCAGCGGATCATTGTTGTTGTAACCGGACTGTTCGCCGGTTTTGGCGTCGAATCTATTTTCATTGATGATGGGGCCTAGATGGGTAAGCCTGACATTAACGGTGACAGGCGGTTTGCCGTCACCGAAGATGATGACTTCGTCGCGGACTGTCATATCACGCCAGGTGCCGTTCCACTCATACTGCAACGGGTTGGCGGGACTGACTTTTATCTGGTAGTAGTCGTTTACATCCGGCATGACACTGGTGACGCCCCAGGCTATATCATCGTTGTGGCCGGCTATGATGCCGGGAAAGGAGGCGAAGCTGAATCCCCCCACGTTAAAGGGACGTCCCGTGCCATCGTCAGCGCAGTGCAGGTTGACCTGATAAAATATGGACGGCTGCAGTATGCCCAGATGGATATCGTTGGCCAGAAGCGGTTTGCCGCTGGCGGTCATATTGCCGGAGGCCAGCCACGAATTGCTGCCTATCCCCTCGTTCGGCTCTCTTATCAGCAATGAGTCGGGAATCGCGTCAGTGATGTCGGGTTTAATCGCAGGTATCCTGCTGTTAAGAGAAACTGAATCCGGCTCGGAGGGTTGAGCAGTCGCATCTATACCGTAAGTTTGCTTTATATCTTCGTCCGAAAGTATGGTTGGTCTTTGCCCGTGCGGCCAGGGCGGGACCACCCACTGCTCCGCCATCTCGGCTCCCAGTCTGTCGTAAAGTTTGGCCCTGATAAGCTCAAGGTCGCGTGAAAGGCTCAGGTCGAGTGCCATCAGCCTGGTGAACGCCAGCGAGTCGATTGCAGTCCACGGTTCGATCTTAAACTTAACGCCGGTAAGACCCAGTATGGCATAATTGACCGAGAGCTGCTGCGGCGAACGGCCAGAAATATATGCATTCACACCTTCAGCGAAGTCGTCGAAGGTGGCGCGCTCCTCCGGTGTGAAGCTGTTGTAGTCTTTCTCCGTGGCTTCATAGAGACCCAGCGTGCGCAGGTAGATATCGGTGTTGACGAGCGCGGGCTTCTTGCCCGTGAGCTCCTCGATGCGTCCGCTGCAGGTCTTGCGGTAGAACTCCATCTGCCACCAGCGGTCCTGTGCCTGCACATAGCCCTGTGCAAAAAACAGGTCGTGCATGTTCCTGGCATAGATGTAAGCTACGCCGTGCGAATCACGAATTACCTCGGCCCTATCTTTCAGTCCCGCGACTTTCAGTTGGCCGTCTATCTGAGGGAGCGGACTACGGGTAATGAAACAGTAGTACCCGAAACCTCCTCCGGCAACAACGATTACAACGGCCAGTATTACGATCAGGACGACCTTAACCGGTTTGGACATACCCCCCTTGTTCTTCAAGCTCAACCTCCTCTGAATTAAATCAAATGATTTATACAATAGTTTAATACAGATGTTTTAATTCTGTCAACTATTTGGTGTTTGGAGTGAAAGGGTTGCTTTACTCGCGGATATAATTAGCCTATCATCAATATATAGTTCGAATTAAAAGAGGATCGGCAGATGCGTTCCCTGTATATAGTTGTGGCTTTGATGGTTGGTTTGCTGTTTCCGAGTTGTTTGCCGGAGGTTGAAGGGCCAACCGAGAATGTTACTGTTCCGGTGGCAATACCCGCGATTGTATATAGTATGAAAGGCGTGGGTATCGACCTACCGCAGTCGGACTTTGTGGACATGAAAAACGCCGGGATTGAGATACTGTCGACCGAATGGGGCATGGAGCAGGATATCGATATGGCCAGGAGATTTCTGAACCAAGCGCAGGCCGCGGGATTGAAGGTCGTAATGGACGGCGGGTTCAGCTATACAGCCTGGGGATTTACGGATGACGATTGGGAAGGTTCGCCGGCCGGCAAAAGGCCTGTGTGGCAGAAGGAACGTGTCCAGAACTGGATCAATGCCTTAAAAGACCATCCGGCAATATATGCCTGGGACATCTGTAACGAATTCGGCGAGAATCTGCCCAGCGGCGCGGGCATGTCCGGCTCGGACTGGCCTGAAAGCAGGATTACGCTTGAACAGCTCAAACAGGCCCGGGCTGATGTGCTTGAGGCGGATAACACCAGACCGATCCATATAAGGACGTACGAATGGGAGTCTAATGATAGGACCGCCT
>JAQTLG010000213.1 GCA_028715025.1 Dehalococcoidia bacterium
CTTTTGCCCTTTGTGAAGCACAAGGTCCGTCTCCGCATGCGGAGACGGACCTTGTGGCGAGCATTGATATTAGATTTGATATAATCTAAAGCTCAGCGCTGCTTTTTGTCATGGAGAGAGATGAACCGCTCGATTGACCGGTCATAGGTGCGTTCTATCTCAGGTGGAAAGTAGCAGGCGGGAAGCTCGCCCGCATCCCGGTGGTATTTAATACATTCGCAGCAGATGCCCTTTCTCGAGCACGGCTCATAGGTGCAATTACAAATAGTCATGTTGTTGCTCAGCTTACATTCGCGCATTGGATCTATCTCCCCTAACTTGTCTCAATCAAGCGAAGTGATCTTAAAGAGCGGCCTGGGCAGTAAATCGAAGGTTATATCGGCCTCTTTAAACAGGTCCAAAAAACCGTCGTCAGCATACTTACCGGACGTTACGAAACGCTTGATGCGAGCGTTGGCCAGCATCTTGGCGCAAAGTATGCAGGGGGAGTGCGTGCAGTAAATAGTTGCGCCCTCCAGGCTGACTCCGTGCAGCGACGCCTGTATGATAGCGTTCTGCTCGGCATGGATGCCACGGCAGATCTCGTGCCTGGTGCCCGACGGGATATTCAGTTCATCCCTCAGGCAGCCCAGCTCCAAACAATCTTTAACCCCCGCGGCCGCGCCGTTATAGCCCGTGGAAAGTATGTGCTTGTTTTTAACGGCAACCGCTCCGACGTGATGACGCCGGCAGGTAGCCCGCTCGGCTACCACGGAGGCAATCTTGAGGAAATACTCGTCCGGCGTGGGCCTTTTCATCTCTTTCACTTCAGTACCCCAATTATACTGCCGGCCTGCTCCACCAGCGATTCCAATGTACTGTTATTCACTATAGTATAGTCGGCCATGGCTATGGGGCCGCCTTTGTTCACATTCTCTATCTCCGCGTAGTCCCTCTCACCGGCCTGCTCAGGGCTGAGCGGCCTCACCGCTCTACCTTTCAGCCTGGCGTAACGCACCTCGGGCGGCGACCAGACGGCTACGATAGATAGCCTGTCGCCCAGCTTCTCTTTAAGGTACTTATACTCCTCCCAGGAATAGAGCCCATCTATCACCACACTGGACTTCTCGATGGCAGCCTCTATGCGCGGCAGGTTCAGTATCGCATAGGCCGCCATGCCGTGTTTCTTCCTCAGGTCCTCTCTCACCTGCCTCTCATTCTCCTCGTCGAGCTTGAGGCCCTGTTTACGCACCTCTTCATCAGTAATGTCCCCGAACCTTACAGCAGCATAGCCGCGCTTCTGAAAAACGCGGGCCACCTCCGATTTTCCCGAGCCGGGCATGCCTACCAGCGCAACTACATTCACTTAATCACCGTTATCCATTTAATCGCAGGTGCACAATTATAGTGAAAAAGCACTCTCGCTGGCAAAACGGGACTCATACAGTACTTTTGTACTATCGCCGCCAGAGTAAATTTCGTGACATTTTCAGCTTTTTTTACGATCAACAATGAGAATTTTTGCATTTTATAGCTATTTTAGTATGTCCCCCCACTTGACAAGCTTCAAACAATCCTCTATGCTAAGTTCAAATCACATAGGAGGTACATTGATGGACGCTTATTGCATGAAATGCCGAGCCAAGAGGGAAATGAAGAACGCTAAAGCCATTAAAATGAAGAATGGCAAACCGGCAACCCAGGGTGTCTGCGCAAAATGCGGCACCAAGATGTTCCGCATCGGCAAAGCCTAAGTATCGTATAAGCTGACATTGGCTAACCATAGGCAGCTTTTAAAAGCTGCCTATGGTTATTTGTTTTTTGGACGATTAATCCGGCATCAATCCTCGCTTAACGTAAGCCCGGTGCACCATGCCTTTGATCGATGAGAATTTACGTGCAAATATCACGCCCCCTGTAAGGATACATACTCCTCCAATAAGAAGGGTATAGGGCGCGCCTATTATGTCGGCAAGCCCGCCGAATAGCAGGCTGCCGAAGGGGGCCAGGCCCATGAACGACATAACGTATAAGCTCATGACACGACCGCGCTTATCATCATCGGCAATCGTTTGAAGGATGGTGTTGCAAGCAGCCAGCTGTACTACCATACCGAAGCCTGTTATCGCCATGAAAAGCATGGAGAGCACTACGATACGGGACAGGGAAAAACATATCAGGCCGGCGCCGAAGCTTAAGGTCGAAACAACTATTACTTTATCCAGCCCGAATGCGTTTTTACGCATGGCCAGGTAGATGGCCCCGGCCAGCGCGCCCACACCGGCGGACGCCATCAGAAAACCCAGCGTATTGGCTCCTCCCTTTAATACTTCCCCGGCGAACACAGGCATAAGCACCGGATAGGGCATGGCAACCAGAGCGGAGAAAGCCAGCAATACTATGATGTATTTCACCGGCGGGAAACCGAAAGCATAATTAGCACCGTCCTTCATGCCGCGGAAGAAATTCTCTTTTCCTGCCCTGGGCGGAGTCGGCGCCATCCTCATGGCCAGCAGGCATGCGATGACTGCGATAAAGCTGATACCGTTTATAAGAAAACAGAGCCCCTCGCCCACTGTAGCCACCATCACGCCCGCTATAGACGGGCCGATCAGCCTGGCGCTGTTAAACAGTGAGGAATTGAGTGCGATGGCATTGCTAAGGTCCGCGCGGTTGGTAACCATATCCAGTACGAATGACTGGCGCGTGGGCATGTCGAAGGCGTTGATCAGCCCCAGCGCCATGCTCAGCAGGATGAGGTTCCAGACCGCTGCCGAGCCGGTCAGCACCACCGCGGCCAGCGTTAAAGCCTGCAGCATGGCCAGAATCTGCGTGACCACCAGTATGCGGTGGCGGTCCAGGCGATCGACCAATACTCCGGCGAAGGGCGTCAGCAGGAAGGTGCATATCAGGCCTGAAAAGGCCACCACACCCAGAAGCCAGGCGGAATTGGTCAGGCTGTACACCAGCCAGCTAATGGCCACCTGCTGCATCCAGGTCCCGATCAGCGATATGCCCTGCCCGATGAAAAAAAGGCGGTAGTTGCGGTAGCGCAGCGCACGGAAGATGCGTGTCAGCCCGGTGGGATCGTTGGAAACGACCTCAGCATTTGGACGATTTGTCGCAGGCACAATATATTATTTTAGTACAATCAAGCCCTGCAACATGAATTTTATATCAGCAGTTATTGAATCTCCGACCTGATTAGCGCTATCATGTATTGACCGTTTCCCGCGATAAAAATCAGGAGGCTGCAGCGATGGACCTGCTGGATACTATTAACAAGAGACACTCCGTGCGGGCTTTCAAACCCGATCCCATCCCCCAGGACACTCTAAAGAAGATCGTCGAAGGGGCTTTGCGCGCCCCCTCCGCCTCCAACAGTCAGCCCTGGGAATTTGCCATCGTCAGCGGCGCCAGGCTGGACGAGATAAAGCAGGCCTTCATAGACAATTCCACGAAAATGCCCAACCTGGACGTGCCCATATCTTTGCAGTACCCGGAGCCCTGGAAATCGCGGCGCCAGGCAGTCATGGCCGGCGTGCTGGAAAAGCTGGGTGTGGCGCGCGATGACAAGCAGAAACGTATGGAGTGGCAGCAGTTCGGCTTCAGGTTGTGGGGCGCGCCGAGCTGTATATATATTATGATCGACAGCGAGTTCCACCACGCGGACAACGGGACAAACATATGGAACATCTTCGACTGCGGACTTATTGCGCAGAACATCATGCTGCTGGCCACCGAGCACGGGCTGGGCACCATACCGGCCCTCATGCCAGTGCTCTACCCGGACGTGCTGCGCAGCGCGCTGGGACTGCCGCCTTCCAAACTGATGGTGATGGGTATCCCAATCGGCTACGAGGATGATAAAAATCCGGCCAACAAGTTCCGCAGCAGCCGCGAGCCGTTTGAAAAGGTGGCCCGGTTCTATACGTAATTTCCACTTGATTGATTTCGATTAATAAATAACTATCGCCAGACCGCAAAATATTAAGGAGGTTGAAGTGAAGAAAAAAGGCGGCGCCGGTAAGGCCG
>JAQTLG010000214.1 GCA_028715025.1 Dehalococcoidia bacterium
GTTAAGTGCGATATCCTGCTCCTTGGCCCTTTTGATCGATACGGGCATGAATTCGGTTAGACACGAGCCACCGCAGAGCTGGAAGCCGCATTTACCGACGCCTCCGATAAGCTTTGCTTCATCCCTGGCGCCGATCTGCCGCAGTTCGACATGTGTCCGCAGTTCATGACTGAGCTTGCGGACAAGCTCGCGGAAATCAACCCGTTTCTCCGAATAGAAGAATATAATGAGGTGGCTGCCATCCAGGTTATACTGGAGATAGATCACTTTCATGGGAAGGCTAAGGCTCTCGATCAATTCCTTGGATTTGGAGAGAGCTTTCTGGGTGCGATCCTTTTGAAATTTTGCTTGATTGATGTCTTCGGGTGTGGCGATACGTATGACAGGTTTGAATGGCTCGGCGTTTTCAGCGGGTGTTACTTCCTTGATGCCTACAATCACCTTTCCCAGCTCGATGCCCCGGTTGGTTTCGACAATGACCATGTCGTGCACTTTGAGATCGAGCCCGGCAGTGTCGAAGGAATAGATTTTCCCCGCCCGCATAAATCTGACTCCCACTACATTAGCCATCAGTTGTTTACACCGGCCGAATTCATAGAATAATCGGCTTTTTTCTCTTTTTTGGGCATATCCAGCATGATAACTTCGAAAAGAAGATGCAGGTTGGCATTATATGACAGGTTCACCAGCATCTTGTTCAGGCTGTTAATAAATTCTTTGATCTCGACGATTGTCAGCATATTTGCCCACGATCTGATTTCATTCAGCTTATCCAGGTTGGTTACGTCGTCTTCACAGTTATATTTTAGCAGCATTACGTCGCGGCACCACGAAAGCCAGAGCTTGATGGCCTCTTCCACACTGTTTCTGTCTGAAGGCATCTGTTGGATATATAATAACCGGTCAGACCATGACCGGGTGAGGAGGTCGGAAAACTCGGTCAGCCTCTGGTCCCGGCTTTGCAGGTAGTTGTCATCCTTGAGGGCCGATATAGCCCAACCAAGGCAACCGCCTGAGAGCCTCGATAATAATTTTATTTTATCCGGATTAAGGCCATCAAAATTTTTCAACCGGTTTTCTATCTCAGCGATTGCCACAGGTTTAAGCTCAAATCGCTGGCATCTTGAAACGACCGTGGTCAGAAGCGCGGTTTCCTGCGATGTGAGCAGCAAAATAACTACATGCCGCGGAGGCTCCTCCAGTGTTTTAAGCAAACAATTAGACGCCTCTGCTGACATCAGGTCGGCATCGTCGATAATATAGACCTTATAGGTACCCTCATAGGGAGGCAGACTGGAACTCCTCTGCAACAGCTCTCTCACCGTGTCTATGCCGATCTCGGTTGCCTTCCTTCTGTCCTTCTGGTCACGTCCTGTATATTTGTCGATGACGATTACATCGGGGTATTTGCCCTGTTGGATGCGCTGACAGGCCCGGCATGAGCCGCAGGGAGCTGCACCCTCGGCGCAGTTCAGGGCACTGGCCAGATCCAGGGCAAGCGTCATTTTGCCGACGTGTGGCGGCCCTACCAGAAGGTATGCGTGAGCCAGAGAACTCCTCGCTATGGAGCCCCTGAGAAATTCTATGATGCGATCCTGGCCGGCCGTTTGCCACATTTTAGGTATTATACAACAATTATATATAAAAGCTGGCCTACTTTCGCAGGAAAACCTGGCGGATAATGTTTCTTTTGAACCACCCCTCTTTTAATACAATTTGACAGATGTTAAGATTACTGCTATATTATAAATTTGCAATTATGCCATTTCAACTGAGGGCCCCAAATCATTGTCCCGTGTAAATATTCCAGCTATTGTCATCTTTATTTTAGTTTGACAAACCAATTCGCAGACGACCGGTAACTAATAAGACAGGAGAAGATATGTCTATTTCTATCGCCGCAGAGAATAACAACCTGCCTGTTGTCAAGAGTAAAAATTATGCCCGCCTGCCCCAGGTGCTTGAGATACCGAACCTGATACAGGTACAGCTTGATTCGTTCAGATGGTTTATGGAGGAAGGTATTAAGGACCTGCTGCAGGAAGTGTCCCCCATTAAGGACTTCACAGGCGGCAAGATGGAGCTTTCTTTCACGGGTTACGAATTTCGCCCTCCCACGCACGATGTTGCCACATGCCGTGAGAGAGACATGAGCTATCAGTCAAACCTTTATGTGCGTGCTAGTTTGCTGATAAAAGAGACGGGGGAAATCAAGGAACAGGAAGTATTTCTGGGCGAGATTCCTCTCATGACGGAGAACGGGACGTTCATCATCAGTGGAGCGGAAAGGGTGGTTGTCAACCAGTTGATTCGTTCGCCCGGTGTGTATTTCACCCTGGTGACAGAGGACAGTGGGAGGCGGCTCTGTAACGCCAAGCTGATCCCTGAGCACGGCGCATGGCTCGAGTTTGAGACCTCCGGCAAAGACGTGATCTGGGCCAAGATAGATGGGCGGCGCAAGATAGGCGTTACGACTTTGCTGCGTGCCATCAGCGGGGAAGGCGATCCCGAAGATGCGTTGAACTGTAATACGGATGAGGAACTGCTGGAATTATTCAAGGCCGATGACGATAATCCCGAGCACAGGTATATCACTGCGACGATCGACAAAGAGCCGGAATCGATCAGGACCAAGAAAGAATCGCTGATCGATATTTATAAGAAACTACGTCCCGGCGAGCCGCCCGACGGCGACAGCGCCAAAAGTTTAATAATCAATATGTTTTTCCATCCCAGAAGATATGACCTGGGCAGGATAGGCAGATTCAAGCTGAATAAGCGGCTGGAATACGAGGAGCTTGGTTATAACGTGACCTCGCGCGCTCTCAAACCGCGCGACCTGGTTGAAATTATTCGCAAGATAATACAGATAAATAATGAAAAGGTGATGCCCGATGATATCGATCACCTGGGTAACCGGCGTGTAAGGACGACCGGCCACCTGATCCAGAACCAGTTCAGAGTCGGCCTCATCAGGCTGGAACGTACAATAAAGGAAAGGATGAGCCTGCAGAGCGATGATCCCACTCCTACTAACCTTATTAATAACAGGCCTATCATTGCCTCCATGAGGGAGTTTTTTGGCGGGTCTCAACTCTCGCAGTTTATGGACCAGACCAACCCCCTGGCTGAGCTCACTCATAAGCGCCGACTCTCTGCGATGGGGCCGGGTGGTCTCTCCCGCGAGCGCGCGGGATTCGATGTGCGCGACGTACATCATTCTCATTACGGCAAGATATGTCCCATTGAAACTCCGGAAGGGCCCAATATCGGTCTTATCGGTTCGCTGGCAACCTATGCGCGCATTGACAGTCTGGGCTTCATAGAGACTCCTTACCGCAAGGTATATGTGGAATTGAGTAACGCCTCTGAAATGCTGGCCGGCAGGACGTTGCGGCAGGATGTGCTCGACAGCAAGAAAAAGGTGATGGCGGCGGCAGACACAATGATCGACGAATCTCTGGCTAAAAAGATTGCCGCGTTACCTTCCTGCACTATCAAGATAGTGCCGTATGTCTCAGGTGAAATCGAATATTTTACCGCCGACAGGGAAACCAATAAATGCATAGCGCAGGCCAATGCTCCGCTCAATACCAGGGACGAATTCATGGAGGAGCGTGTCGGCGCTATCCGGAGCGGAAAATATGTGACAGAGCCGCCCGAGAAAATCGACTATATGGACGTTTCGCCCAAACAGGTTTTCAGCGTTACCACGGCGCTGATTCCCTTCCTCGAACACGACGATGCCAACCGTGCCCTTATGGGTTCGAATATGCAGCGTCAGGGTGTGCCTTTGGTCAAACCTGAAGCTCCTCTCATAGGCACCGGTATGGAGAGTGAGGTTGCCAAGTACAGCGGTCAGGTGGTCTACGCCGTAGAGAAGGGCGAGGTCGTGGCCGTCGACAGCAAGAGAATTACTGTCAAGAGCGACGGCAGTAAGCGTGATTATAACCTGACCAAGTTTTACCGCACCAACCAAGGGACGTGCATCAACCAGCGACCGGTTGT
>JAQTLG010000215.1 GCA_028715025.1 Dehalococcoidia bacterium
TGATGTTTTGTATCGGATAACTGTCAATTTAATTGGTGGGCCGGGACACCGGCCCACCAATTAATCACTAATAGCAGTATGCTATCATCCGCTGAGGCATTACTCACGTGCTATAATTAGCCTGAGGATGAGACATGGAGGAGGCCCTGCTCTACGATAAGCTGGACGATCGGCGGGTTCGCTGCAACGTTTGCCTGTGGCGTTGCCTTATCAATCCCGGGAAGCCGGGTGTGTGTGGAGTCAGGCGAAACGAACAAGGGTCTCTGCAACTGCTGAATTACGGCATGGTATCCTCGCTGGCCGCCGATCCTATCGAGAAAAAACCCCTCTTTCATTTTTTCCCCGGCAGTGCTGTGCTTTCCTTCGGCACGATCGGATGCAATTTCCACTGCATCCATTGCCAGAACTGGGAAATCGCCTGCGTCGAAGATCCCGGTACAGCCAGACACAATCTGCGTGAGATATCCCCGCAGGATGCCGTAAAAATGGCTGTTAAAAACGGCTGCGCCGGCCTTGCCTGGACCTATAACGAGCCAACTATCTGGTTTGAATACACGCTGGATTCGGCCAGGCTGGCTCACCAAAACGGCCTTTATACAGTGTACGTAACCAACGGGTATATGACTCCGGAGGCCCTGGATATGCTCGGCCCCTATCTGGACGCCTGGCGCGTCGATATCAAGGGCTTCTCCGACAAACTCTATCGCGATCTGGCTAAGGTCGGGCACTGGCGAAAAATACTGGAGGTCGCCGAGAGGGCCAGGCATAAATGGAATATGCACGTGGAGGTAGTGACCAATGTCATACCATCCATGAACGACGATGAGAAGCAGCTCACGGGGATAGCGAGCTGGATCAGGGAGGCGCTGGGTGAGCTTACACCGTGGCATGTCACACGCTTTCATCCCCACCGCCGATTGTCGCATCTTCAGCCGACCGGGCTGGCGGCTCTGGAAAGAGCGTATGATATCGGGCGGTCGGCGGGCCTGCGCTTCGTCTATCTGGGCAATGTGCCGGGCCATGCATACGAGAACACGGTCTGCTACCATTGCGGTGCACTGGCCATCGAGCGCAGGGGCTACTCCATTAGCTTAAAAGAGGTCAAGGGATCCTGCTGCGCCGTCTGCGGGGCTGACCTTAATATCAGGACCAGTATAAGGGGGTAAGATAATGATCAGGCAAGCTGCCGTGGCCGGCCAATTCTACCCGGGCAGGCCGGGCGAACTGAAGGATATGATCAGTGAGATGACCGATCCGAAGGCGGAGAGGAAAGAGGTCATCGGTGTCGTATCGCCTCACGCAGGTTTTGTATACTCCGGCCCGGTGGCGGGCGCGGTATTTTCGCGAATAAAATTCACGGACACTTTTATCATCATCGGTCCGAACCACAGGGGACTGGGTAAACCGCTGAGCATAACTACCAGTGGAAGCTGGAGCACCCCTTTGGGCGAGGTACCGATAGACTCCGGGCTGGCAATGGCTATACTTGCCGCTTCAGACGGACTTGAGGAGGATACCCTTGCTCACCGCTATGAGCATTCTCTGGAGGTGCAGGTGCCGTTCCTTCAATATTTCAAGCCGGATGTGAAGTTAGTGCCCATCGTGCTGGCTCAGGCTGCGCCGCAGGTTTACCGGGGGATAGGACGCGCCATATCCGCGACTCTTAAATCCAGGAAGGAGGCAGCGGTGATAGTGGCCAGCAGCGATATGACGCACTATGAGCCGCATGAGAGCGCCAAGGCCAAGGATAAGCAGGCCATTGAAGCGATTCTGAGTCTGGACGCGGACGAGCTGGTCAAGCGCATCGGCCAATATGATATCAGCATGTGCGGCTATGCCCCCGTCATCAGCCTGATTGCAGCGGCGCTCGAGATGGGCGCAGACAAGGGAGAGCTGGTCAAATACCAGACCAGCGGCGATACTTCGGGGGACTACAGCAGTGTGGTGGGATACGCGGGAATAATAATCGGCAGGTAAGAGGTACAAAATGAAGCAAGAGATGCATCCTTTGGCAAAGCTGGCCAGAAAGGCAGTGGAGGGTTACGTCAGCAGCCGCCGCATGGTGGAGCCGGATGAGCTTGTTCCCGAAATGAAGGAGCAGGCCGGTGTTTTCGTCTCCCTCAAGAAGCACGGCCAGTTGCGCGGCTGCATCGGCACCTTCGAGCCGACTCAGTCCAGCGTGGGGCAGGAGATAATTCAGAACGCCATCTCTTCGGCAACCGGGGACCCTCGCTTCAGTCCGGTCAGGCCTGACGAATTAAATGAGCTTGAGTACAGCGTCGATGTGCTCACATCTCCACAGCCGGTGGATGATAAGGCGCAGCTGGATCCGAAGAAGTACGGGGTAATAGTCGAGTCCGGTCGCCGCCGCGGCCTGCTGCTGCCCGACCTCGAAGGGGTGGACAGCGTGGATATGCAAATAGACATCTGCCGCCAGAAGGCCGGAATATCCCCCGCGGAGCCGGTCAAACTCTATCGTTTCCAGGTCAGGCGATACAGGTAACAAAGCGGTTGCCATACCAGCATCTATCTGTTAAGGTATATATCAGAAGTATGAAGCAGTCTTTTCGGCACAGGGGCAGGAACGCGGCTGTGCTTCTTTTATCCCGTTTCTCACAGGGGCGTCGGATATGAAGCTGGTAGTAATAGGTATCGGAGATTGCGGCTGCAACATAGCTGCAGAGTTTGTCAGGCTGGGCCAGCGGGCCAGGGCGGAGAGCGGCGTGGACGTGATCGTGCGGTCCTATGCCATCAACGATGACCCTGCCGGGCTGACCGCGCTGCGCAAGGTGGGGGACAAGCTACTCACTATACAGATACCGGCGGCGGCCGCTACAGGCAGGGAATCGGAGGTGGGGGCGGAGCTGATGCGCGCCAACGGTGACCGCATCATTGCCACCATGCGGGCCGGCGAATTCTTCGAGACGGATGCCTTCATGCTGGTGGCCAGCAGTGCTGGCTGCGTGGGGTCAGGAGGCATATCCATCCTCGCCAGAAAGCTGAAGGAACGCTATGTCAATAAACCCGTCTATGCACTGATCGTGCTGCCGCTGACCGCCGAGGGCAACGTGCCTGCCAGTGTATACAATACCGCGCTCTGCCTCAAATCCATCGATAAGACGGCCGACGCGGTCTTCCTTTTTGACAATGAGAAGGTCATGTCGGAGGCCAGCATCAAGTCGACGGCTTCCAACGATGCTCTCAATCGCGAGATAGTCGCACCGTTTCTCGACCTGCTGCGCGCCAGTGAGAAGGTCGATCCCAAATTCCTGGGCACCAGCAACATCGGCATCGGCGACATCGTGCAGTCGCTCAACGGCTGGAGCGCCATCGGCTACGGCCGGGCGCAGATATCTCCGGCGGGATTAACCCTTTTCAGACGGGGAGATCACTTCGAAAGCAAGGGAGAGGAGACCATCAAGGCCATGGAGGCCCTCAGCTCAGCCCTCAGCCACTTTTCCATCCAGTGCAGGCTGGAGGACGCCCGCAAGGCATTGTACCTGCTGTGTGTGCCAGGCAAGAACGCCAACATCAACATGGCACGCTCGGTGGGCAACCGCATGCGCGAGCTGACCAACAATGGCGAGGTCAGGGGCGGCGACTTCTACGGGGTCAAGGACCACGCCTCCGTGACCCTCATCGCATCGCGCATCACCTATCTTGATAAGGTCAAGGACTATTACGAGAGGGCCTCGGCAGCGGTCGAGGAGCTCAAGAAGAAAGAGACGCAGGAACCATGACCCTCTTCGACCTCGGCTCGGCCGGCCTGAAGGGTGATAAAAGCGCCGGGTCAATGCCGGGTCCCCTTTCAAACGAATCCATGCCGCTGGCGGCGCGCATGCGACCCCGCAATTTCACTGAGTACGTGGGGCATCAGCACATCATCGGCGAGGGCAAAGTGCTGCGCCGGGCCATAGAGTCGGACCAGCTGCCATCCATCATACTGTGGGGCCCACCCGGCAGCGGCAAGACCACGCTGGCCCAGGTAATAGCCAATGTA
>JAQTLG010000216.1 GCA_028715025.1 Dehalococcoidia bacterium
CTGTGTCATTGTCTTACTCCCGCTTATTACTGCTTAAAACACATAAAGATATTAGCATAATGAAGCGGGATGAGTGGAAAAAACAATCTGCGGACTAAAAGCAGGGACGGGCCTTCCGGCCCGCCCTATAACAATTACTGAATACGCGGACAGGCTAGAGCTTGTCCGTGTCTATGGACATATCTTTTATGGAGGTTCGGCTGCCGCAATCTAAACCTTAGCCTGGAGCCCTTTGATGGTTTCCTCGGCCTCGGCTACGATACGCTCGATCAGCTCTTTGCAGGTGGGCAGGTCGCGTATGCGGCCTACGACCTGGCCGAAAGGTACCACGCCGTTCTCCAGGTCGCCCTCGTCAAGGATTTTACCCAGCGCGTCGATGCCGATGGCCTGCTGCGCCAGCTGCTGCACACCTCTTTTTTGCAGGCTGCCCGCAAGCAGCTTCCAGACAGGGGTATCCACCTGTTTTCTCATCGCCCAGCCGGCCTTAAGCGCTTCCATGTATGAAGTCTTGCTGTTGGCCATCTCGAGGGCGCGCTTGTTGGCGTACCAGCGCCCTGGCAGGCCGTCGATGCCTGCTGAATAGATGGTCTCTTCCATCTGACATTTCATCGCGGTCTGTTTGATGTTGGGGTGCACCTCGCATTCCTGCGTGACCACGAAACGCGTGCCCATGGCGATGGCATCCGCACCCAGGGCCAGCGCAGCGGCCAGTCCTCTGCCGTCGCAGTATCCGCCGGCGGAGATGATGGGTATCTTTACCTTGCTGGCTATCTGCGGCAGCAGCACCATGCCACCCACGTCGCCGCCATGCGCTGCGGCCTCGTGCCCTGTGACGATAATGCCGTCGGCGCCCTGCTCGGCCGCCCTGATGGCGTGGCGTTCCGTGGCAACTGTGGATACGACCTTGCCGCCGTAGGTATGCGCCTGCTTTATGATCCAGTCGCCCTTACCCAGGGCGAAGTTGATAATAGGGGCCTTCTCGGCCAGTGCCATCTCGGCATTCTCTTTTCCGTTGGGGAATATAAGGGTGACATTTACAGCGAAAGGTTTGTCCGTTAGCGTCTTGATCTCCTGGATAATCCCCTTGAGCTGATCGGGAGAGTTTGCCACGCTGTTGAAAATACCGAGACCGCCTGCGTTGCTGACAGCTGCAACCAGCTTGGGCAGGCTGACGAAGGCCATTCCCGATAACACAATGGGATGCTTTATTCCGAAGAGTTCCGTTATTCTGGTTTTCACGAGTTCAAACCTCCATTATTAATTGATTCCTATCGAACGGTAATATTCTCAAAAATAACCGCCGTTGTCAAAATGATTGATTGGTTAGTCAACTTTACCTCAAGCTGATCCTTGTGTTATAATCGCATAAATTTTACACTGGTTGACAGAGGAGAAGAGAGATGAAAACCAGAATGACCGAATTGTTTGGTATCAAACATCCGATTATGTGCGGTGGCATGATGTGGCTGTGCAAACCTGATCTTTGCGCAGCCATCAGCAACGCAGGTGGCCTGGGGAACATCACGGCCGCCAATTACAAAGATGGTAAGGAGATGCGCCAGGCTATCAGGGAGACCAGGGAGAAAACGGATAAGCCGTTTTCCGTGAACCTGTCCCTGCTGCCGTCTTTTCGCATAACCAAAGAGATGTACGCCGACTGGTTTGACGCCTGCATCGCGGAGAAGGTGCCCGCGTTCGAGATCTCGGGCACGCCGGTGGATAAGTTCTTCGGTCCGGACGCTATCAAGCGCGGGCATGATGCCGGCTGCAAATTCATCCACAAGCTCGGATCCGTCAGGCATGCTGTCCACGCGGAGAAAGCCGGATATGATGCAGTCATCGCCGCCGGTGTTGAGGAGGGTGGACATCCATTAATGGACGATGTGACCACCATGGTTCTCACCCCGCGTATGGCTGAGACGGTTAAAATCCCTGTTATTACGACAGGAGGCATCGCCGACGGCAGGTCCCTGGCTGCAGCCATTGTGCTGGGAGCGGAAGGTGTCATGATGGCTTCCAGGTTCATGGCTACCACCGAGTGCCGCATGAACAACAAGGTCAAACAGGATCTTGTCAACCGCCAGGAGTTCGATACCATGCTCTACGGCAAGACCACCGGATTTCAGGGACGTGCCATGAAGAATGCCATACTGACGCAGATCCAGGACATGGAAGCCAAGAAGGCCACCATTAATGAGCTGGCGCCCTTCCTGTCAGGCCTGCGCCAGACTGCTATCTGGGATGACGGCGATATGGAAGCCGGCCTGGTGCCGGTCGGACAGTCCATCGGCCTCATCCATGATGTGGTCAGCTGCAAGGAGCTGTTAGACCGGATGGTAAAACAGGCGGAGTCTCTGCTAAAAGGATCTCGCCTCAAATAAAGCCGTACCATTGTATGAAAGAAAGGGGAAGCTTGAAGCTTCCCCTTTTCTGTTGGCGAAAGACCTGCTCAGGCCAGCATCGAATAAGTCTTCTTGAGGGTCGCCTCGGCCTCAACCATAATCCGATCGATGAGATCGGCTACGGTGGGCACGTCGTTACAGGCACCCAGTATCTGTCCGGCAAAGTAGATTCCTTCCTTCAAGTTGCCGTCGTAGATGGCCAGCGTATGGCGTCGATATCCTGCGGCCTGGCGCGCCTGCACCCACAGGGGATGCTCATCATCCGACCCCATCATGGTGAAGCTCATGCCGATGAACTTCGGCCAGCTCAGGTTAAACAGCTGCTTGGTATCGTAAGCGCCCCTGAAAGCTTCAACCAGCGGGAATCCGCCCTTTGCGATTCGCTCGGTAACCGGTGTTTTAAGTGCGCGCCCGCGCATGCCGTCGAACTTGGTGCTTACGATAGTGTCATTCTCTGAAGCCTTGAGGCAGAGTTGCTTGAAGTGCTCATGCACCATGCTCTCCCTGGTCAGGGCGAAGCGGGTTCCCATGGAGATGGCGCTGGCGCCCAGGGATAAAGCTGCCGCCAGGCCCCTGCCGTCGCCGTATCCGCCCGCCGATATGATGGGTATCTTTACCTTGCCTGCGACGATGGGAAGCATGACAAGTGTGGAGGCCTCTTCGCCGTGTGCGGCGGCCTCAGTGCCGGTAACGACGATGGCGTCGCATCCCAGTTCGGCGGCTTTTATCGCATGTTTGACATAAGCGGTAGTGCCGATCACCTTGCCGCCGTATTTATGAACGTCGTCGATAAACCATGGCTTGCCCAGGGTATAGTTGATTACGGGGACCTTTTCCTCGATGGCCACCTGGATAGTATCACGGGCCACCTGCCCCAGAATCAGGAGCTGGTTGATGCCGAAAGGCTTATCGGTCAGCTTCCTGATCTCATTGATGTTTTTTCTCGTTTCCTCGGGTGTACATCTGGCCGTGGCGAATATGCCCAGACCGCCCGCGTTACAGACTGCGGCCACCAGCTCCGGAGTGGTTACCCAGTTCATACCCGCCAGCATGATAGGGTGTTTGCATCCGAACAACTCGGTCATGCGGGTTTTAATCATCATTCGCTCCTCATGAAGTTAGTTGCAGGTATCGTAATAAGCATCGTATAAGAGTAATCTGATAACGAACGAATTGAATTTGTCTGACACCTGCCGGGGTGTTATTATATAGCATGATGCTTTGAATCTCAAGGCATTTTTTAATTTATAGCGCGGACTATTCAGAGTTAATTCATTGCGAGGGCCGACAATATGAGTAGAGACATTATCAGGGATCTGGATCCCCTTTTTAACCCGATCTCGGTCGCCCACATAGGAGCCACCAATAACCGCAATAAGTGGGGTTTCTCCACTATAACCAGCCTTATTCATAGCTTTAAAGGGCCTATCTATCCTGTGAATACTAAAGAGAGCGAGATACAGGGGCTGACGGTTTATTCCAGGGTGACTGATATCCCGGGACCCGTCGACCTGGCCGTTTTCACCATCCCGGCCGAACACGTGGCGGGAGTCATGCGCGATTGTGTGAAGAAGGGAGTT
>JAQTLG010000217.1 GCA_028715025.1 Dehalococcoidia bacterium
CAGTCGCCCTCAGATCGAAGCTCTGCGAGAGCGCCTCTATCATCCTTGGCTGAAAACCGATTATCGCTATTCTGGGATTTCCGTATTCATTCCTGATATATTTTACCAGTTCAAGACTGCACTGCTTTGGCTGGTTGTCTTTACAATGCCGCGTTTTACCCGTCAGACTGAGATATCTGGTAACTGCGTTCAGGCTGGAGATAAATACTGCCCTGCGAAAATTGTTCACCAGTTCCATGTCGGCGATGTCGGACAGTCGTATGCTGTAATTGCCGTACATGTCGGTGAACGCCTGGCCGAAACAGCCGTTAAACTCAGCCTGCATCATGCGCTCTCGACCAGTAATCAGCGGATAGTCCCTTTCTTCGGGATTGCCAATTGCCTCCTCTGCAGAAAGCGTGGCCGCCTGGATCATCACCTCTCCCGATTCGAGATTACTTCCCTTTATGATTCCAACAAATTTCTCTCTGAGTAAGTCGTAAACTTTTTTATTCATAAGCCTTTATCCTTCGAATCCTCAGTATAATTAACACTTCCCGCCCATCGGTCAAATTCATATTTTCGAATGTATGGTGTGGCATCTCTGCCAGCAGGTTGTTATTCCCGGCTTTGATCCGTAGTCTGACAGCTTCCGTCCTTATCTCGACGTCGCTGATGGTCCCCCAAAAATGATTCAGGTTCGGCCCCGGCGGCTTAATATCCGAAACATAAATATCCTGGGGCAAAATAGCTATCTTGCGGATGGAATCGCCATCGTGCGGGACGATGATCGACAGCCCGCCGCAACCGACCTCCATCACGCCGTGGCCTGCGCTTCGGCAGTACTCACATTCCAAGATATTCGGAGCCCCGATGAAGTCCGCGACTTTCTCGCTGACCGGATTGAAGAAAACTCTGTCTGGAGCCCCCACCTGTTCCAGGTGGCCGTTTTGAATGATTGCGATACGATCAGCCATCTCCTCGGCTTCCTGGAGGTCGTGGGTTACGTAGACCGTGGTGACTCCCAGCTTGCGCTGGAGCTGCTTCAGCTCGATGCGGAGGTACTTGGCGCTCGGCGCGTCCAGGCTGGAAAGCGGCTCGTCCAAAAGCAGTACTTCCGGCGAGATCGCCAATGCCCTGGCTAGGGCAACTCGCTGTTTTTCCCCTCCGCTCAAGTGGGCGGGATAGCGCTTCACGAGGTGTTCAATTTTCAGCATCCGCAGCAATTCCTCGACACGGGCGCTTACTTGCTCTGTCGGCCACCGGTGGGCACGCAGTCCGTAGGCGATGTTAGCAAAGACATCCAGGTGTGGGAAAAGCATCAACTCCTGTAAGAGATAGCTCACCTGCCGATGGCTGGGCGAGACACTGTCCACGACCAGGCCGTTAAAGAGGACCGAGCCCCTGTAGTCGATCAGCCCGGCAATGACGTTAAGCAGAGTAGTCTTGCCACTGCCGTTGGGTCCGAGCAGCACCAGGAACTCTCCATCCCGCACCTTGAGGCAGACATCTCCGCAGACGTACTTGCAGATATTTTTTAGCTCTATATCAGGCATGTCATTTCCACTTGGCGGTAATTTTCACTTCCAGCCAGGCGAATATTCTCTCGAAGGAGAGGCACATCACTGACAGAACGATCAGACAGACGATGATGATGTCGATGCGCAACAGGCTTTCGGCCTTCATCATCAGGGCGCCGATGCCAGTGGGAATAGCAACCATCTCGGCAGCGATGATAACCCGCCAGGCCATGCCTGTCTCCAGCCTCATCCCGGTGAAGATGTTGGGTAAGGCCAGCGGCACCACAACGGTGGTCAATATCTTGATGTCCGAAGCCCCCAGCGTCCTGGCTACCCTGATATAACCCTCATCAACGTTCTTGATGCCGGTAACAGTATTGTAGAGGACCGGAAAAAAGGAACAGATGAAGATGATGGTAATTGGCAGCATCTCGTTTATACCGATCCACAACATGAGGAGTGGCAGCCAGCCCAGGGCCGGTATGGGGTAAACCAGGCTCACCAGTGGGCTCAGGGCTCGGTTAAACGTGTCCCGCCATCCCATGCAGATGCCGGTTAGGATGCCAGCGATGGCGCCGGCGGAAAAGCCGATGAGTACCCTGCTGAGGCTGCTCACGAAGTCTTTTACTAGCACCCCGCTAACGATGAGGTAGAAAAACTCCGTCACAACCGAGGAGAAAGGCGGGAAGAAAAACTGCCCTGGTACCAACTTCAGCCGGACAACTATTTCCCATATCATCAGAAAGATGGCAACGGGTATAATGCTCCACAGCCATTTTCCTGTGCCGGAGCCTTTCCTCACTTGGCGTACCGCAGGTCAAGCAGATTCGAAGCGTTGAAACTGCTCTTGATGTAGCCCAGACTAGTAACATAATCTATCGTTGCCTGAACTTCAGCCGTGTCAATATCCGTGGTGTAATCCAACCTGTCCATTGACCGCAACAATACTGTTGGAGTGATTTCCAACTTGCTAACGACGTTGGCGATTTCTGCCGGGAAGAGATTGCTGCCGACCGTGTTTAGCTGGCGCGACATGGCTTCTGCAGAATCTTCCGGTTCCTTATTAATCCAGTCGGTCGCCTTCTGTGTTACCTTTACCAGCTTCATGACTACTTCAGGCTGTTTGATCAGAAGGTCTTCTTTGACGACCAGTACGCTTCCCTGCATATTCGGCCAGACATCCTGACTCATCAGTAGCATCTTGAAACCGTAACCCTCAGTCATGGTCGCCCAGTGTTCCGGCATAAAGGCGGCATCAAGCTGCCCCATTTTCACAGCCAGCGCCATTTTCTGTGGATTCATCCTCTGTACATTAGCCATGACTTTCCCGCTGTCAAGATTATATTTATCAATAGTCTTATGGAGAACTACATCCACCGCACCACCTTCCTGGACGCAGCCGATACGAAGCCCAGCATTCTCGAGATCCTGGACGGATTTTACCTTTTCCGGGTTCACTACCAGAGCATAGCCGTATTTATGAGTGCCTGCCACGATTCTTATCGGTACCTGAGCATTGGCATAGGCGCTTATAGCCGGTACCAGGCACATATAGGCAACCTGGATATCACCCCGTGCCAGTGCAGCGGCCAGGGCCATGCCGGTAGCGTAGCTTTCATAGGAAGTAAGCTTTAATCCTTCATCCTCAAACCATCCTTTATCCTGGCTGATATAAGCACAGGCGGCATGGTCCATAAACTCCACAGCCATACCTATAGGAGCCGGCTCCGCAGCCTTCTGTGCACACCCCACAAGTGGGGCGATAACGAGCGACGCCATCAACAAAACTAATAAGAACTTTTTCATCTGTTATTACCTCCTTATCTCGATTGAATTCTCGGGTGTGAATCAGGCTAGTGGTTTCATTTTTTCCTCCCCTTTCCGGTATTAATTTGATGCCTCGAACAGGCAGCATTTCTGCGGAAGGAAGGAAACGTAATCGAGACAGGGATACAGGCAGTGTAAGGAAAGTCACCGCACGAAACGTACTACTGCCATATCGTTTGTATTTTCGCTTTCTCCTTCTTCCACTCGGGAGGTAAAGCCGTTTCCAGCAGTACCATCGACTCCGACAAATTTCGATATCGTCTATCTGCAATGTCCCGGCAAAACCAGTATTCAGGTAAAACAATTTCTGGGAAAAGCCAGTTTTATAAGTTCCGGGCATTTTTATATCCGGCTGAATTACTTGTTATTATATGAAAAACCTTCTAACGTTAAACCTTTTAATCCTCGACTTCATCTATCGTAAATTCATTAGACTTGTAATTAATCAGAATATGAAATGACAAGGTGACTTGATAAAGAGACATGTAAACATTACAATAGGCCTTCCAATTCTGTCAAGTGGTAGTGCGTGCTACGGGAAAATTGCGGGGATATCAGTTTGATGATTTAGAATTGGAATAAGATTTGAAATTTGCAGGTTATTACCGTTTAGCTGCCAATCAGTTTGATTTTAGGACTGGATTATACCCGGTAT
>JAQTLG010000218.1 GCA_028715025.1 Dehalococcoidia bacterium
TATGCCCAGCACCCTGCCATGCTTTTCTTTAGGATAGGCTGCGGTGACCATGGCTGTTCCGGCTGCGGTAAAGGCCGCCTCCCCTCCGGCCACCAGCGTTCGCGGAATGAGCACGCCGGGGAAGTTCTTGGCCAGGCCGGTAACGAAGGTGAAAATGCTCCACAGGACGGCCATGATGGATATCGATCCTTTGCGGCTCCAGATATCTACAACATATGAAACCGGGAACGCCAAAAGAGAGACGGCAATCGTGAAAACAGTCATTATTATCCCGATTTCAGAATCACTCAGACCCAGCTCCAGCTTCATCGGCTGCACTATAACAGCGAAGACCAGCCTGTCCATGATGTACATAACGCAGAGAAGCGTTGTGATGATAAGTACCCAGTGCGCCCTCCAGCCGCCTGTCTGATATTGCGTCCCGGTCTGATTGTTGTTGTTCATGCCTCCTCCTCTTTTTAAGACGAAAATCGCTGGCTTGACTCGAAGTGATAAAAAAGCAATTAAGCTGCAACCTGGTTAAAAAGATTTTTCAAAAAGGGCCTTTATCGATTGGTTGTCGAAAGGACGGGGATGCAGCTGGACCCAGTAGCCGGTCTTCATGGTATTGTCCACGAGCTTATCGAAGTCCGACTCCTTCACACCGAGATCGCGCAGCCTGACCCGCATGCCTATCTTTTGCAGCCATTGCTCCGTTGCTGCAATGCCGTCAGGCTCAGCGAAAACCCTCTCCCCCAGCATATTGAACCTGTCCTGCCTCACAGGCAGGGTGAATCTCATCCATTCGATCAGCAGGGCGGCCAGACCGTCGGCATGGACCAGGTCATACTCTCCGCTCAGGGGATGCTCCAGCCCGTGCAGGGTCATGAGGCCTCCTCCACCGCCCAGCCAGTTCAACTGTGAACCAGCGATGGTGCAGGCCCATGAAAGCTTGGAACGCAGCACGATGTCATCCGGCTTGTCCAGCACTGCGGGAAGCGATTCCACGACGGTGCGCATGCATGCTTCACGCAGGGAATCGTTAATCAGGTTCGGTTCCTCTGCGGTTACATAGGTCTCAACTAGGTGGCAGAATATATCAAAGCCGCCCTGGGCCGTGATTTTGGCGGGCAGTGTTAAGTTAAACACGGGATCGATTATAGACACCTTGGGGAACAGCTGCGTTTTCACCAGAAGTACTTTTTCATGGGTGTCCCAGTTGGTAAACACGGCAGTGCTGTTCGATTCCGAACCGCTGGCTGCCAGCGTGGGCACGAGAACTATGGCCGGCACCTTGCCCCTGGAAACCGCCGTTCCCTCGTAATGCGCCCAGATGGGATCCGTGCCGCTGCTGGCCAGCGCAATGCATTTGGCCGCATCCATGGCACTGCCGCCGCCCAGGCCGATTACCACCTGAACATTGTTTTCCCGGGCAACCCTTGCTCCCTCGTCGATGGTTGTGGTACGGGGATTGGGGTCAACTTTATCGAAAATAATTATTTTAACGCCGTTTGTCTCCAGGTCTTTTATGACTTTATCCAGGACGCCCAGAGAGCGCATGGTTTCCGTATACGTTACCAGAAGCGCCGTCTTGCCGATCCTGGCAACCTCCTTGCCCAGCTGGGAAAGGCTCCCGGAACCATTGATAAACTTGATCGGTAAGTAGAGCTTGCTTAATATCATTCTCAGTTCTCCGTTTAATATTCGGTCAATCTCCGGGAAATAATAGTCTGTGCGGGATCGCCTATTTTATCCGGCTGTAAACCCATGAAGTTATGCTTTTCCCTCACAGGAAAGAGCTGCGGCCACATCGTCGAGGCTGAGCTCGAGCAACTTCCCTGTATTTGGCCTGCCGGTAACAATGTCCCAACCACGGGCCGTCAGGAAATCTTTGCGCAAAGTCTCCAGATCCACTGTTTTTCCGGCGGTAGGGCCGGCTTCAAGTGCGGGCTGTCCTATAATCCTTCCCGGGAATTTGAAGTCATCTATACTTACACCTTCACGGGCATTAAATGCCTGCCGCATGTTGGCGATCCTTTCCCCTGTCTTAAGCAGGTCGTCCATGCTCAGGTCCCAGCCCGTAGTTAGATTAATAAAATCCGTGATGGCGGAGGCGGGCATGAAGCCCATGCCCAACAGGCACATACCGGCGCTGTTGACTACATGTGTCAGGTCACTGCCAATCTTATTGGCTCCGCCGCGGCCGGCGACGGAATGACGGTCGAAAGCAGGGTATTCCAGGCCGCTGACCGGTTTCGTGGCGTAATTGCCCTGAGTATGGCGGGCCGGAGTGCTGTCCAGATATGAAATAGCGAAATGCATGTATCGCTTGGGGTCGTGCATCGCCACTTCCTGGCCACGGATGTGGACCGCCAGTTCCTCTGCACCCCTGTTTATGCGGCTGGCCGCCAGCCTGGTCCCATCGGCAAGCACCTGGCCGAACCCTTCCCGACTGGCCAGCTTGCGGGTCATCTCCACTATGGCTTGATGGTTGCCCCACTTAAGCTCGATCCCCTCGGTGTCCTTATCATTGATGATCCCATTCTCGTAGCATTCAATAGCGAACGCTATGGTGGAACCGGCAGAGATCGTGTCTAATCCGAAGCTGTTGCATATCTCCGCCGCCTGTATTATGGATTCCAGGTTGTCATTCAAACACATGGAACCAAAGGCTGCCAGGGTCTCATATTCCGGCTTATGCACTGCCGCCGGATACCTATATTGACCCGTGCCTGCCTTCATCAGACCGCCACAGGAAACCGGACAGCGCCAGCATCCGTATTTACGTTCCTGTAAATCGATTACGCTGCGGTCACTTATTGCGGAAGCATTGGAGAAATCAACAACAGACCCCGTCCAGTTCTTCACCGGGGCATCTCCGATCTCCACCAGAGCGCTCAAACCGCCGGAAGTGCCGAAATCACGGAATACAGCCACTGTACCACCCAGCTGACCTAAATATTTTGTTCTTGCTTCTTTTATCTCCTGCTCATGTGCGAGAGGAACGGTCTGTTTTCCCTTTACAGCTATGGCCTTGAGTTTTTTAGAACCCATTACGGCCCCCAGCCCGGAGCGCCCGGCCGCTCTTCCCCCGTTATTGATAATGCAGGAAATCAGGCTCATTTTCTCTCCAGCCGGGCCAATGCAGGCAACATGAGTGTCGCCGCCATGCCTGACTTGAAGCGCGGACTCCGTCTCCCCCGTGTCTTTTCCCCATAGTTCCCCGGCATCTCTGAGCTGCGCCCTACCGTCATCGATGAAAAGGTAGACAGGCGAAGGGGATATTCCAATGAAGAAAACGGCATCGTAACCGGAAAGTTTCAGGTGAGGACCGAAATCCCCACCGGAGTTGGCATCCCCCCATGTTCCGGTCAGAGGTGATTTACCGACCACAACATATCTTGATCCGAAAAGTGCGGGAGTGCCGGTAAGAGGACCTGTAACAACTCCCAGTATTGCGTCCTGACCAAGCGGGTCTACTCCGGCTTTTTGCCGGGTAAATATCACTCTGGCCCCTAAACCGTAGCCGCCCAGAAAATTACGACACAGGCTGTCTTCCAGAGCCTCTTCCCATACTCTGGCCTGAGTCAGGTCGACAAATAGCATCTTCCCCATGTAGCCGCCGGTCATTGATTCACCTCCTGCCTGCCTTCAGGCAACTACCCCTTTTTTCTTCAGCCGTGCTATGTCCTGTTCACTGTATCCTATGCCCGACATTATCTCCGCCGTATTCTGTCCCAGGGTTGGAGGCGGGCACTTGAACTGTACCTTGGTCGCTGTTGAGTTCCAGGGTAAATTAAGCACTTTGATTTTACCGGCTTTGGGATGGTCCATTTCTTTTACCATATCCACAGCCTGTATCTGGGGATGCATGGCGCCGCCGAACATCGTTTCATAATCATTAAATGCGTTGGCCAGTCCGCCTATTTCGTTAATCATCTTTATGAGCTCTTCACTGGATTTCTCGGTAAAATACGCCTCAAAAAGCGGCTTCAT
>JAQTLG010000219.1 GCA_028715025.1 Dehalococcoidia bacterium
GGCGCTCTCTATGAGCTCGTAAAGCGATGTATTATCGAAAACAGGACCCCATACCAGCAGGCGTGCCTTTTTTTTAGGCGGCTTTATACTGCGCTCCTTGACCTCTTTGATGACGTCTTCCAGAAGGTCGTTGCCCTCATCCACGGGCAGACTAAAAATAGCCACCAGCACTTCTATATTTTCCACAGATGTCAGCAGGGGAGGGTCTGACTTGCGCAGATCGTAGAGATCCCTGACCAGCTTGCGCTGTTTATTATGAAGCTCGCATGCTTTCTTGAGCTTGTCGTCGTCCAGCTTCTCCCCGGCTAATTCTTCAAGGTGGCGTTTAAAGGAGTTTATCTGTCCCTCGAAGTAGTCGACGGCCGGGGCGTGGTCGGTATGTGGCACGTCTATCAGGTGGGAGAAGGGCGCATCTTTGACATAATCACGCCAGGAAATGACCAGGGTCATTCCGATATCGCAGGTATGCGCTCCTACGATGCCGTCCAGGAAGTTGAATTTGCCTTTGAGCCCCAGGTCGATAATGCTGCGCAGAAACGGGCAGACCACCGTAGTAGATACCTGGTCGGCAGCGGTGATCGGCTCGCTCATATCGCCGAAGACGCGGAAGGGCACCATGCCCAGCGCGCTGATGATCTCAATGGGCGGGTAGAGACAGATATAGCCGATGATCTTCTTGCCGGCCTTGCGCAGCTCGCGCACGCGCAGTCCTCTATCCGCATAGATCTCATGTGCTTTTGAAAGACCCCTGGTTGTAGCTATTACCATCTCAATCTCCCGGTTTTTATTATTCTCGGCTTACCAGTCCAGTCCCTTGGATTTCCTGACCGTCCTGTAATGATCCATAGTTTGCTCGAAGGCCTCGGCCTTGGCCAATACTTCCTGAGGATTGAAGACGCGCTTGTCGATGATATCGCCCTCTACCCACAAGCTGGGTACATCAAGCTTCTCCTGCTCGAAGTGCTGTATCGTCCTGAGGCTGCAGCTGGCTGCGCGACAGGAGATAAGCGGGTGCATAAAGAAGCCGTCGGCCTTATAGCCCCGTGCGATTTTGAGGTAGGTCTCGACGACGGGATTGGAGATGCCGTCCTTCTTTGCATCGGGGAAGATGTTGAACCAGAAATTGCGTGAGAAGCGCGCCAGCTTCTCGCAGGGATCGCTGACCTTGCTCAGGTCCAGCGGCCTGGTGTTATGGTAGCCGAAGCTCTCGAAGACGAAATTCCAACCTTTCTCGGCCAGGTTGTCGAAGAACTTGAGGCTGTGCCAGGGCGGAAGCTCGGCGAAGATCAACCGGTATCTCTCCGGGAAATTGATACCCGATTCCTTGTTCCTGACGCGCTCCTGCACCTCTGCCAGCATATCCTGGTACAGCTTGAGCGATACCTTCATATCGCCGGCAAAAAAGAGGGCGGGCGGCATGCTGCTCCAGAAGTCCGTGCTGTGCATGGGCCCGGGTATGGCTTTGCGAGCCTCGCCGATCTGCCAGGTGGTCTCGTGTATTCTTGTGGCCAGGTCGATCAACTCCTCCAGTTTGGCCCAGTCCATCTTTTTCTTCAGCAGTTTTTCCAGGAATTCTATGAAGTCCTTGATCTCTTTGGTCAGGAATTTCACCTGATAATCTTCCAGGTCGGCTTCGGTACCTTCGAATGTGGCCATCATGGGCATCTCGAGGCACCATTCGGGAGCATCGAAATATCTGGCCAGTGCCTGGAACCACTTGAAACGCGCGTCGCAGATAATGCCCGATCCGAGCAGCAGCGCCGGTTTGGCCATGCCGCCCAGCGGCGCATCGGGCGGTATCTTGCCGTTGTTTTCCTTCATCATGCGGTATGAGTAGCCGATGGTGCTCCTGCCGTAGCCGCACATGTGGGTGGGGAAGCCGTCGGAGTCCGAGGCGTCCAGGAACGGCTCGGCGGCGCCCGATGCCGCCAACAGCGTGGCATAGTTCTCGGGGTAAACTATGTTAAGTCCCATAGCCTTGAGGGGGAGGTCGCCCTCCCAGTAATTAAGCATGGACCATACGGTCGGCTTGCCCTCGTTGCTGGCCTGCAGCGTGTTGACATAGTCCTGCTGCACCAGGTTGCGCAGGGGATACATGCTCTTCAGCCGGTTTATGGCCCTCTTCTTCTCGGTCTTGGCGGGAGTTGCGGTTTCGCTCATTTTGCACCCCTTTATGAATTAAATACAGGTAACAGCGTAAATACCAGAATTAAATCTTAGAGTATCGCCAGCCTTATTGCAAAGACATGTATGAAACGTTTCATCATCGGTTATATACGCTGTCAGCTTATTTGACCATCGTTCAGCATCTTGACCAACTCTTTTTTCAGTATCTTTCCCATGGGGTTGCGCGGCACCTGTTGCAGTATATAGACGTGACGCGGCACCTTGAAGCGCGCCAGCTTATCGCCTAAAAATTCGGTAATATCCTTCTCGGTTAATGTCGCACCAGGCTTGGGCACCACGATGGCCACTGGTACCTCCCCCAGACGGACGTCCCGTTGCGGCACCAGCGCGGCGTCGGCCACCGACGGATGCTTATACATTATCTCTTCGACCTCGCGCGGGAATACCTTCTCGCCTCCCACGTTGATCAGCTCCTTCTTGCGGTCGACCATGAAGAAATAGCCGTCCTTATCGTAGTACCCCATGTCTCCGGTATGCAGCCATCCCCCGCGCAGCGTCTCGGCAGTCTCTGTGGGTTTTTTATAATAGCCTTTCATCACAATTGGGCCCTGGATGACCAACTCGCCCACCTCTCCTGCTCCCAGAAGCTTGCCCGACTCGTCCATTACTCCCACTTTTACGCCGGGATAGGCCAATCCGACGCTGCCCTGTTTATAGGCCAGGCCTGAGCGCTGCATGGTAGCCGAGGCCGAGCATTCGGTCAGACCCCAGGCCTCGAGTATCACGACGTTAAGTGCAGCCGAGGCGTCCTTCATAAGCTGTGCGGGCATGGCCGAAGCTCCCGAGATGCCGATACGCAGCGATGAGAGGTCGTACTTGCTGCGGTCCGGGTGGTTGATCAGCATGAAATACATGGCAACAACCATGGGCAGGAAGGTAACCTTGTGCTTTTCGATCTGCTCAAAGATCTCGACGGGATTAAAGGGGTCCAGCAGCACGAACGATGATCCGGTAACCAGCGAGCAGAGTATCACGGTGATACCGAATCCGTGGAATGCCGGGACCACCATCAGCGCGCGGTCGTTATCTCCCAGTTTGAGCAAGCTGACGATGATGTCGGCATGAAAAAACAGGTTGGCGTGCGTCAGCATGGTACCCTTGGGTTCGCCCGTAGTGCCCGATGTGTAGAGGATCTCCACCACGTCCTTTTCCTTACACAGGGCTTTAAAAGGAGTTGAAGGAGCCTCCGCCTCGAGCTTTGAGAACTCCAGCCCTTCACGATAGGCGCCGTTTACGATCAGATGTTTAAAGAGGGGAAGTTTATTTGTGATTTTACTGAAGTGCTCGGCAAAGGCCGGGTTTGCCACCAGGGCGACCGAGTCGCTGTCCCTGAGCAGGTATTCCAACTCCCGCTCCTTGTAAAAAATATTGACCGGCACGGCCACCGCTCCCAGATAGGCACAGGCGAAATAGGTCACGATAAACTCAGGGCAGTTATTGAGCATGATGGCGACTTTATCATCAGGTTTGACGCCGAGCTTTTTAAGGGCATGCGAGAACTTCTGTACTCTGGTCAAAAGCTGGCTGTAGGTTACGGGCTGGTCCTTGTAAATCAGTGCAGGTTTGTCTCCAATCTTGGAGGCCCTGGCCTCCAGCATACCGGGCAGATGCATTTTAACCTCCTCTATGAGTTATCCGGACCTGACTAACATATTTTCAATGGAGGTACAGCCCCTCGAGGATCATAAAAGGGCAGGCTGAGCCCGCATAAAATGGTAAAGCATCGCCTGTCGAAATGTAAAGAAGTATGTTTTTATATTTAAAAAGTTAACATTACATCTCCCG
>JAQTLG010000220.1 GCA_028715025.1 Dehalococcoidia bacterium
CGCTCTTCCGATCTTTTTTACGGTCTGAATAGATATTAACCGAGCCGAAGACACTATCGTGGTACTTGAGTGGCAGCGATATGGTTGACTGGATGCCTGCCTCTTCAACAAGGTTGAGCCAGGGCTTGTACGCGGGATCGAGCGAGACATCCTGGATCACAATGGTTTTTCCTGTTCGTATGGCCCTGCTTGCCGGACCACTGCCGAGTTTACTATCAGACCACGTTATGCCCTCGTTTTCCAATTTGCTTATGTCTGCCCCGCTGATTGCCACTGGCTTAATGGTCTTGTTCTCATCATCCTCAGCATAGCCTGTCCAGGCTATGCGATAGCCACCTGTCTCTGTCAAGATTCGGCAGATATCCTGCAGCAGCTCTATTTCACTGTTGGCGTGTACCATGGCTGCATTGCACAGAAAGAGCGTTTTAAAAAGGCGGCCAGTTTTCTTAATGGAGGCTTCCATTTGCCGGCGTTCTGTGATATCGGATTGCACCACCAACGCGGCAGGGCGTCCCTCCCAGTCAACGGTGTTTATATGCGCTTCCACCCAGCGGATCTCACCGTTCTTAGCTATTGCCCTGTATATCTGCTGTGACTGCTCCTGCTCTCCCCCCATCCTGCTGAAATGGCTGTCCATAACGGATTTAACATCATCGGGGTGGATGATATCCGCCAGTGACTTATTCAGTATCTCCTCCCCGCTGAAGCCGGTGATGGTCGAAACGCCGGACTTACAGAATTTGATCCGGCCGTCCTGTATAACGTAGATCGATTCGGAGATATTCTCCAACACCATGCGGTGGCGTTTTTCGCTCTCATTTATCTGCTGTTCAGCCTTTTTGCGCTCGGTTATGTCTCTGGCTGAACATGCTGCACCGGCAACTCGCCCGGATGCAGACAATATGGGACTGAGCGAAAATTCGTAATGAGCAGGGCCTTCCGAAAAGTCATAGAGCCTCTCGAACGCAACCTTTTCTCCGCTCAATATACGCCGCCCGATCATGCTCCAGAGATCCCTGTTTTCCTGGGGCATGGCGGAACGAACATCCATTCCTTCGATGATGGTTACACCATAGACTTTATGATAGAAATGACGGGCGCCGTTGTTGGCAGCAATCAGGTGATAATCACTGTCGACCGACCACATGGCATCCTGGGTGTTTTCGAGTATGGCCGACATGCGTGATTCGCTCTCCTGCAGGGCCTTGAAGGCGAAGAAGCGATCGGTTATGTCATCGAAAGTGGCGTAAACCTGGTGAGGTGTATCTGCACCCGGGTGGAATTGGGGTATGGCGCTCATGCGGATCCAGTGGATTTTGTTATCATCCCCTTTGAAGAACCCGATGGTTACATCCCTCACAGGCCTACCGGTTTTTGCAGCCACGGTTACGGGGGAATCATCCAAGGATAAATCGCTACCGTCCTCGCGGAAGCATTTCCATACAGGATCGGCATCTGCCCGACCTACCAGATCATCCATCTCCAGGCCCATTATTCTTGCTGCCGCCGGATTAGCCGATATCACCCTGCCTTCGGCCCAGCACATCACCCCCTGGTCCATAGTCTCAAACAACAGGCGGTATTGCTCCTCGCTTTTGAACAGGGCGTCCTCGACTTTCTTTCTATCGGTTATCTCCTGTTCCAGGGCCTCCATCTTTCGTTCGAGCTTCTGCATGAGAGCAGCATTGTAAAGGCCGCTGTCAGGTCTGGTTTTAGCTCCTTTCACTTTGCCTGTCTTCTTTTTTAACCTGGTTTTGCGCGCAAGCACCTCTGATACAATGCGCGTCAGTTCATCCGGCTCGATGGGTTTGCGCAGGAAAGTATCCGCACCCAGCTTGAGTCCGAGCTCCTCGTCTTTTACATCGGTGAAGGCTCCGGTGAGGAATATAAATCGGATATTGCTCAGGGCCGGGTCCGCCTTGCACTCCTGCAGGAGCCGGAATCCGTCCATCACAGGCATGAGTATATCGGATAATATTAAATCAGGCTTCGCCTTGCGCAGCTTCCGCAGGGCATCCTTACCGTTTGCAGCAGAGGTGATACGGTAGCCTGCTTTTTTAAGGATGGTGCAAAAAAGACGCAAGTTCTCGCCGCTGTCATCCACGATGAGGATTTTCGGCAGCTTACTGATCTTTCTTGCCTCCTTTGAAGCGGTTGAACGTCCTTCTTCCTTCACTTCACAATGCCTGCACTAGTTAATATCATCTTGGTTATGCACCTCGATGTCAAGTTTTTCGTAGCTGACGTACCTTTGATGGATGCGCCGTTGCAGATGCTTTGTGCAGTTTGCCGTAAAGCCCGCATTTGATATGCTATAATCAATTTATCACAGGTGAACATATGGGGATTCGCTATATTAAAGAGCCCGAACTGATCGATCCGGTGATGATAGCGGCATGGCCGGGCATAGGCAACATCGGTCTGATCGCTCTGGACACGCTGCGCAGGTCGCTACAGGCCGAGCAGATGGCTTATATAGAGCCCTATGACTTTTTCTATCCCAGGAAGGCTATTATACGAGGTGGCGAGCTGGTGAAACTGGATTTCCCCGCCAGTGATTTTTTCTACCACAGGACAGGCAGGCGTGACCTCATTTTATTTATCGGCGAAGAACAGCCGGCGGAGGGAGGGGGAGTCTACGCCGCCGGCAGTATGGCCTATGATATGGCCAATCTGGTCCTGGATGTGGCGGAGAAGTATGGGTGCAGGCGTATCTATACCTCCGGGGCGGCGGTGGCGCCCATGCATCATATCGCCAGGTCACGGGCCTGGGCAGTGCCCAATTCACCTGAACTTATCGCCGAATTCAAGGGCTATGATAATACTGTACTGATGTCGGATATCGAAGGGCGTGGAGGTGAGGGTAACATCGCCGGCCTTAACGGGCTTTTGCTGGGTATAGCACGTCGGCGTGGCATTGATGCAGTCTGCATAATGGGAGAGATCCCTATATACCTGCAGGGTTTTCCTTTTCCCTACCCCAAAGGATCCAAGTCTGTGCTTGAAGTGCTTTCTAAAGCACTTGATATATGGATCGACATGGAAGTCATAGATGAGCTGGCCAGGCAAAGCGAAAGCGAACTGACACGGCTCTATGAAAAACTTCCTGATGAGATCAAGCAGCAGCTCGACCGGCTCAAAGAGTCTACTGTGGCTGCGGCTGAGAGCGAAGGCCTGATAACCGAGGACGATAAGAAAAAGATACTTGACGATATAGATAAATTCTTCAAGCATGATGTGGGAGGAGAGCAGAAGTGAGCGGCGAAGAGGCTATTAGATTAAGCGGCAGCCCCGACCTGAAAGGATCAGTCATGATAGTGGCCTGGGCTGAGGATGCCAGCAACCTGGGAGTGCGGGCCGCCGATTACCTGTTGCAGTCTCTGGGCTGCAGGGAGTTCGGTGAAGTGCTGCCTGAGGGCTTCTTCCCTATGAGCGGGGTGAATGTAGTGGACGATGTAGCCCGCTTTCCTGAATGTAAGTTTTATGTGTGTGACCGTAATAATCTGGTCATTTTCAAGAGCAGTATTCCCAGGATGGGCTGGCACCGGTTCCTAACGTCGGTGCTTGATGTTGCTCATCGTGATTGTGCGGTCAAGGAGATATATACCATGGGAGCTATGATCTCTCCAGCCGCGCATACGGTCCCGAGGTTGCTTATTTCAATCGTGAATAACAAGGAAATAAAGCCCACGCTGGAACCGTATAATGTCGTTTCAGACAACAATTACGAGACTCCTGCCGGCCAGAAGCCTACACTGAGCTCATCTCTGGCATGGCTGGCAGGGCAGCACAACATACCGGCGGTCAATTTCTGGGTGCCCGTGCTGTATTACCTGGTGTCTACAGATGACCCCCGTGCGGTAAAGCGCCTCGTATATTTTTTCAACAGTAAGTTTGATCTCGGAGTGGATTTCACGACTCTGGATTCAGTCATCGCTCTGCAAAATAATAAAATAGCGAGGCTGTTCGAT
>JAQTLG010000221.1 GCA_028715025.1 Dehalococcoidia bacterium
GCTTCCGCGCAGAAAATCTTTCCCTTCAGCAGCGGCTCCAGGTATTTCTTTTTCTGCTCATCGGTGCCGAATATATTCAGCGCCTCTCCCACGATGCTGACCAGTGAGAAAAGACAGCCCAGCGACATCCCCAATACACCGATCTCCTCGAGCGCAATGACCTCATCCACCCACTTTAATCCCCTGCCGCCATAGACAGGATTAAACCGGAGCCCAAGCAGGTTGCTTTTTGCCAGATTAACCACATATTCCCGGGGATAACGTACCTTGTCGGCATCCATATCCTGCAGCAATTGCTTGGGAACTGATTTCACGAACTTCCTCACTTCCTCCCTCAACGCCTTTTGTTTATCAGTCAACAACGGTTCCAGCATTGTTTCACTCCTTTTAATCGAATCTACAAGTCCGACCTGCTTTCTATTTAAGCACGATGTTAAGCAATTTACCCGGCACGTATATCGTTTTAGCGATAGTCTTACCTGCCGTATATCCCTTGATGCGGTCTTGAGCAAAGGCCAGCTTCACTGCCTCTTCCTCGCCGATGTCAACCGGCACAGTGAGTTTATCCCTGAGTTTTCCATTGATCTGGACCACCAGGGTGACCTCCTCATCGGCCGCCAATTCCTTATCCCAGACTGGCCATGGCTGCTTATGTATGCTGTAGGGGTAACCCAATTCCACCCATAGCTCCTCTGCCATATGGGGAGTGGAAGGCGCCATCAGTATCAACAACGTCTTAATGGCCTCCTTCCATTCAGCTGCAGGAACGCTACCCGCTTCAAGTACCTTGCTCAACATATTGGTGTATTCCATTAACGCAGCCAGCATCGTGTTGAAGCGGAACCGTTCAATATCACCTGTGGCCTTTTTAATCGTTTTATGCATGATCCGCAGGCACTCTTTGGATAATTCCGCATCGACGTTTTTCTCATCGTAATCTGTGGCTACTATACTCCATACACGGTTCAGCCACCTGCTCATGCCAACAATGCCGTTGTCGTTCCAGTCCCCTCCCTGTTCCCATGGTCCCACAAACATGAGGTACACTCGGACTGCATCGGCTCCCATTTGAGAGACGTAGTCGTCAGGGGTCACCACATTGCCTTTTGATTTACTCATTTTCTCGCCCTGGCTGCCAATGATGCCCTGATTGAAAAGCCGGGTGAAAGGCTCGTTAAAATCAACGATCCCCATGTCCCTGATGGCCTTCACAAAAAACCTCGAGTACAGCAGGTGCATCGTGGCATGCTCGGCACCTCCCGTATACAGGTCCACCGGCATCCAGTATTTGAGCTTGTCTTTCTCGAAGGGGTATATATCGCAGCCCGGACTTGTATAACGCAGGAAATACCATGACGAGCACATGAACGTGTCCATGGTATCCGTCTCCCGCCTGGCAGGTGAACCGCATTTAGGACATATAGTATTCACGAACGACTCACAGTACTTTAGTGGTGATTCACCTGTCGGTTTGAACTCTACATCTGGCGGCAGCAAAACCGGCAGGTCTTTCTCGGGCATGGGTGTGATACCGCATTTACTGCAATAAACCATGGGTATGGGCGCACCCCAGTACCTCTGGCGAGATATCAACCAATCTCGCAAACGGTATGTAATAGTCTTGCCTCCCCATCCCTTTTCCTTGAGAAAATCACATATGGCGTCGATCATCTCCTGATCGGTCAAACCATTGAACTGCCCTGAATTAACCATGCGTCCGCCTTCAACATGAGCTGCGAGCAGGTCACTGCCATCCCAGTCCGGCGGTGCCACCACGGTTCTAATAGGGATGCCGTATTTCTTGGCAAAATCGAAATCCCTCTGATCATGCGCCGGCACGCCCATTACTGCGCCCGTGCCATACTGAGGCAATACATAATCGGCTATCCAGATAGGGACCTTCTCCCCGTTTACCCGGTTGATTACGTAGCTGCCCAGAAAGACTCCTGTCTTTTCGGTCTCCGCCGCCGTCCTTTCAAACTCGGTCTGCCGTTGCGCCCTGCGCACGTAAGCCTCCACCTCTTCCTTTCTGTCAGGTGCAGTCAGTGCCGGCACCAGCGGATGTTCAGGAGCGATAACGAAGAAAGTCACACCGAAAAGAGTATCCGGGCGGGTAGTAAAGACCCTTATCTCTTTATCCTTGACGCCGGGGTGGTCGAGCCCGAATGATATATCGGCACCGTAACTTTTACCGATCCAGTTGGTCTGCATGATACGTATTCTTTCCGGCCAGTCAATACCCTGGAAATCAAGCAGCTCATCGGCGTATTTGGTGATGCGGAAAAACCACTGCTCAAGCTGTTTCTTTTCCACAATACTCTCGCAGCGCCAGCACAATCCATCCCCCACCACCTGTTCATTGGCAAGCACGGTCTGGCAGCGCGGGCACCAGTTCACAGCCGCCTTGCCGCGATAGGCCAGTCCTGCCTCGTAAAGCTTGAGAAAAAACCACTGAGTCCATTTGTAATACTCGGGCTGGCAGGTTATGACCTCCCGACTCCAATCATAGATAGCCCCGATAGTACGCAGCTGGCGTCGCATATTCTCGATGTTTTTCATGGTCCAATCGGCCGGGTTAATGCCGGTAGCTATAGCTTTATTCTCAGCCGGAAGGCCGAAGGCATCAAAGCCCATGGGATGCATGACGTTGAATCCCTGCATCATCTTGTATCTTGCATACACATCGGAAGGAGCCATGGCATACCAGTGACCAATATGCAAATCGCCCGAGGTGTAGGGGAACATAGTCAGAGCATAAAACTTGGGCCTCGGATCGTTCTCTTTGACTTCATATAAACGATCACGATCCCATTTATCCTGCCATTTCTTCTCGATTTCTTGTGGATTATAGCGGCTCGCAGCTTTCATAATAGACAGAATTTTAGCCCCTATGCCTTCGATCGTCAATATAATGGAGGCACACAGCTTTAGCTGCGACTCACACCAACATCCGTTAATATTAGAAACAGTTCCTGGAGCATTTAGTGCCATCGCTATGAAAAATTGATATCATGAATCAGGGAAATATTAAAATATGCAGAGAGAGACATTCGAAGAACTGGTTGCCGAGGCGGTATCGAGTCTGCCTGAGGAATTCAGGGAACTGTTAGATAACGTAGAGATTTTTGTCGAGGACTGGCCAAGCAAAGAACAACTGAAAAACGTTGGCCTCAGCGACAGGCATGAGCTCCTCGGTTTATATGAAGGAACCCCGATTACACATCGCGATCAGAGCTATAATCTGGTGATGCCCGACAGCATAACCATCTTTCAGAAGCCGCTGGAAGCGCAATGCAGGTCGACAGCCGGAATCAAGCGTGAGATTATCCGTACAGTTAAACATGAAATAGCCCATTACTTTGGAATGGATGAAGATCGCCTGGATTTGATTGAAAATAGAGGCGGCAGCTAATTAGTATTGATTTACACTTGGTTTTAGAGTAGAGTATTATCAGGTTGTATGTGGTAAATCTATTGGAGGCTATATATTCATGAGAAGGATGCTAATATCGTTGCCGATAGCCCTGCTGATATTATCGGCTGTTTTCCTGCCATATAGTGTGAATGCAGACAGTCATTCGTTTACAGACATGGGGGTTAGCATCAACAGCGCGGTGTACACCGGGCCGTCCGGAGCTACCACACCTTCCATAGTATCGGATGATGCTTCGGACCTGCCCGAAGGCCTGACATTGACCAAGGGGGTTCCTTTTATCTCGCCGGTCGAGGTCGAACAGGGCAAAATAGTCACCATAAAAGTCAAGGCAACCAATGACAGTCCCTTCGATATAACCTATCCTCTGGCGGTCAAGGTAAATGGTACTGCGGTAGGCACCGCCAAACAGCTATCGCTGGGGCCCGCCGAAAGCGAGGATATTGTATTAACTGTCACCGCTCAGACTGCAGGCAACAATGACGTCACAGTGGGAAACCTGCAGG